>JAUUVJ010000077.1 GCA_030589605.1 Candidatus Hodarchaeota archaeon
CCTTGAGGAGCTAAGAAAATTAGGTTATGTGAAACGACTGTCCTCTTAATGATTCTCAAATGCTTTTACAGGTGTTAATATGCTTTTTAGCAATTTCAGTTCTAAGAGACTTACAGGATCACAGTCATATAAATTATCTGTGAAGAAAAGTATCAATAATTATTTATGATAAATGCATGGGAGAAAAGACAAATAACGATACTCTAGGAATTAATGAAAAATAATAAAAAATGATGATAAATGATGATTTATATTCATCCTTTCAATAAGAAATAAGGAGATCTTAATTTGGAACGTCAACATGAAGGTTATGCTTTAGTTAAGGTAGAAGAATTAATAAAAATGCGTCGAATGGCCGATATGAAAAAAGATAAAGGATTCTCAATAGAAAAAGGTCTGGTTCAAAGAACCCTTTCAACAATTCGTAAACAAGAAGCTAGTGATGAAGATGTATCAAAAACAATAGAATGGCTTGAGAGAGTTGGAAAATACGTCCCAATTGCTTCTGATAAGGAATTAGAAGAAATAATTAAAATCATGGTGCTTTTAAGTAAAGAAAGAGCTAAATTTAATGAATTATATGATAAACCAGGTCTTTCTTTAATGAAGAGAGTTCGAGAAGGAATGATCCGTTATATGGTTGTATCAAGTGAGATACGTGCTCGTCGGAAAGAATTCTTAAAGCATTGGTTTACTGATGAATATTGGATTGCTGAATGGAGTCGAGTCCTACTTGATTTGGCCCCAAACGATAATATGGTTAAGTATGGATTTGATGATATAAAAGCGAAAGAATTTTTATTCCTTTTGGAACTTGAACTGGCTGCAGCTGATGATGCTTCTAAAGTAGAAAAACCTATGATTCGTTTACAACCTATTGAGAACAAAGAAGCATTTATGATAATACCTACAGAAGTAGCTGCAGAAGACTACAAAATCCAAGTTAATCGTATAATTAATAGTGAAATAACTGTAACACGTTGGGTACAAGATACTTTGATTACACTTGATTTACCAAAATAACAAAAAAAGAAAAAATTGAAGGTGATAAAAATTTCAGCAGAAAAATTTTTATGGAAGATCGTCTTGGTAGGCGATGGAGCCGTTGGAAAAACTTCCCTACGAAAACGGTATTTAGGCGAAGGTTTTGATTCAGATTATCTAAGCACGATGGGCGCAGATTTCGCACTCTATGATACAGAAATAGGTGATAAGCAGATTAGGTGGCAGATTTGGGATTTAGCAGGACAACCTATGTTTAAAGATGTGGTACAATCATATTATACAAAGATTTTTGGTGGAGTACTTGTTTATGATGTTACACGACGTCAAACCTTTGAAAATGTAGAAAAATGGCTAAATGATCTTTGGGAAAATTCTGGCCGTGATAAAAAAGTCCCAATTGTACTCATTGCAAACAAAATTGATTTACGTGAAGAAGGAGCTGAAAGTGTTTCTTCTGATGAAGGCAAAGCATTTGCGGAAAAACTGGGAGTTTTTTTCCTTGAAACTAGTGCAAAAACTGGCGAGGGTGTAGAAAACGCTTTTGCGCAGTTAGGAAAAGATATTCTGCAATATACATCCTAATTCCCTTATATTCTCCTTTTTTTTAAAGGAGTATCATTTAGGTTCCTAACTCTTTTAGAATATCCTATAAAGAGAAAATTATTTCTTCGATTCGATTCATCGAAATTCTCTTTCTCTTTCTTTAGTTCGGAAAAAAACGTTTCTAGATCTATCAGGATCTTCAGAGGCAACTTTTTCTAGAAGATCTAGTTCTTTCAATCTATTGAGATGATAGCTAATAGTGCTTCTACTGCGACCCATTCGTTCTGCAATATCAGAAGCAGTTAAAGGTTCTTGAGCACTTGCTATATACTTATAGGTTCGCTTGAGATGTTCATCAAGATTGTCAAAATCTGTATGTTGAACAGTATCTGACGAAGAAGAGCTAGATGTTGTAACGATTGGATTTTTATTGTCGTAATTTCCCTCTAAATGTGATAATCTTTCATCTAAGCTGTAAACCTGTTTGGTTAAGTGCATAACAGTCTCCAAAATTTTATCTAGTTTTTCTTCAGCTGTAGATTTTTGATCTTTGTTTTGAGAATTCATAAACTAGGCATCTCTTACACATATTTCAATAGTTACATTTAGTATGAAGTATATAACTGCTGCGTTAGCAGAACAGGTTATCAAAAGCTCACCAAATGGTTCACTTATGTTCAAATGATGGTATCACCCAATTACTCGGATGATAGTTGTCAGCATTGTGGGCAAAACCCATGCCCTCTATCCCATCAACATTCTCTAATGAAAAAGCATTTGGGATTGCTTTTTTAATGATATTATAGGCACCATTTACATCCGCATTGATGATTATGCCATTTTTAGACTTAAATAGTCCACGACTAATTCGTCGACCAATGTATTTATCATGATGTTCAATCGATTCGTTATCAAGAAAACTGCACTTACTTGTATGGCTTTCTTCCTGTTTAATAACTGTTATTCCCTGCTCTTCAGCTTTATATTCTAATTGCTGAAGTAGTTTATAAAATGGAATACTTACGAAATTCTGAGTATTTCGTTTTCCAATTCGACAATTCTGCTTCCAGTCCTTGTTGTATCCAATAACAATGGTATCAATATCATGATTAACGCAATAATCGATAATTTGACGACTAATCTTATGAAAACGATCATGAATCTTCCGATTACGTTTATTAGTTAATCGAATCATTTTTGTTCCGAATTTAATACGATTTCGTTTATCATAAATCGATTGTATTTGTGCCCTTTCTTTATTGTAGTATTGATTGATAGACTTCACAATCCCGCCTTTAACCACAATTGGCTGTAAACCAATGTTGTTTACCATAGTTATGAGGTTACGTACCCCTAAATCAATGGCAACAATATGATTTTTATTCAAAGGTTTAGGATGAATTTCTTTCTTATAGACAATTTCTAGTATATAGCCTATCCCTTTTGGAATAATTCGTACCTCTCTGACGTCAGTCTTGTCAGGTAATCTAGTTTTTATTTTATACTCTACTTTTTTGGGAAATATTAGGATGTTATCTTTTAGTTTCACCTGTTGGTTAGTAAAAGCCAGCATAAACTCTCCATTCTTTGGTTTGTATCCAGGAGGTCTCGGTTTTCCTTTAAACTTTGATTTTTCATTCTGCCACACTTTAATAGTGTTAAAAAAGGCTTTCCAGCTTCTATCAAGGATTTTTAACACCTGTTGAGCGGTCTGAGCTGGAAGTTGTCGATAATTCTCTGATGATTTAATTTTATGGTACAGGGTATTATAGCGAACCCATTTGCCGTTTTTGAAAAATTCTTGCCGAATAAGATAGTTTCCCTCATTGTAGAGATTCTTTGAGAGATGACAGAGCCAGGAAAGGCTTTTGTTCGGTTTTAACCAATTTTGTTCTGTTCTGATGACTCTTATCTGTTCGGTCAAGCAACATCACTTTTGATCACTTTCAGTATAAAGTCAACTTATATTCTCAAGACACAATGGGAGAGATAGGTTACAGAGAAGTTACAACTAGTCAATGTTATTTTGTCATATTTCTTTATAACCACATAACTCTTTTATCAGAAACTTCAAGAACTGAATAGAAATATAGAAACTGAACTTGTCAAAAGGAAATTGAAAATTATACAATAAACAAAAAATTTAAGAATAAAGGAAACTTATCTTTACCTCTGATGGGGTGGTAAGAATTGGAAAAAAAATCTGTGTTCAAGAATGGAAATGGGCAGGAATTAACTAAAACAGTCTTTTCGTCAAATTATATACCCACAACATTCTACCATAGAGAAGAAGAAATGAAGAGTCTTGTGAATTATTTTAGATCAATAGCAACGAATCCCACAGGCTCAAATAGGAAAGCGGTGCTTTATGGCCCAGTTGGATCTGGAAAAACATTGGTCACACGAGTTTTTGAACAAGATATCACCAATTACATCAAGAAAAAACATCAACCAAGAGACCCCATTTTCAGATATTTTCATGTTAACTGCCGTAAAACTAAAACCCCTCAGCTTATACTCACCACAGTACTACGGGAACTTGTTCCAGGGTTCCCACTTCGAGGATTCTCGGTAGACGAACTTTTGCGTATGTTTACGTTACTTCTCGTTGAACAAAATCTGGTCGTTCTTCTAGTACTTGATGAAATTGATTTTGATTATCTGAACTCTGATGAACGCAATGATCTCTTATATCAATTATGCTGCATACAAGAGCGTCCTCCAGTTTTAAACAATTCGAAACACTCTTCTGGATCAAATACAGAGGCGCGTTTTAATCTTTTAATTATCACTAGTAACCCTAATTTACCCTATTATCTTGATGAATCCTCTACTTCATCATTTGATCGAAAATTATCTTTTTTCCTCCATACACCAAAAAATAACTGTTCAATCTGATCAACTCTCGTGCAGAAGAAGGTTTACAAGAAGATTGCTATGATGATGAGCTTATCGAAGTAATAGCTTCAATAGCAGAAGAATGTGGTGGTGCCCGATTTGCTATCAAATTATTATGGCGAGCTGCGAAGCTAACAGACAAGGAAACTGTTGATCACATCACTCCAGAGCATGTTCGTAAAGCTGCTGTAAATATCCTTCCTAGCGGTCGGCTATTCCGTAAAGAATGGAAGAAAAATCCATTCTTCATTCTCAATTATCTTCAATCAGTGATTGAAGAACTACCTCAACATCAGAAAATTGTCCTCTTATGCATTGCTAAATTGTTGGATGAGAATCGACAAGTGGTTACTCCTCCAGAGATAAAAGAATATTATATTCAAATTTGCCAAGAAGCTGGTATACGTCCTCGAAGACCTCCTCAAGTTTGGGCTTTTTTAAAAGATTTATCCAGACTTGGGCTTATTCACCAAAAAATAGAAAACCGACACAATACACAAGGGCGTACGTTAGGTCGTGTGGCTTTGATTAGCATACGTGATAATACAGAAAAAGAAATTATATCATCGATGGATCATCTAATTGAACAATTTAAGTGAAAAAATTAATTCTCTTAAAAAAACTGGATGGTTCTAGAATAAATACTTATTTATTGCAGTAAAACAACCCATAAATAATAATGATCTATTATTGATATTCATTCAGAATCAAATTAAAAGCAAAAGGTTTTATATTACAAGTTTTAAAATGGAATACGATGAGAAATGTCACAACAAGGAGCAGGCTATTTATCTCAACAAGCATTAGAGAAAGTTATTGAATCCGTAGGAAAGCATAAAGGAGTTTACGGAGCTGTATTAAGTGACACTGATGGATTGCCACTTCAATCAAGTCTTCCTTCAGAGGATACCGAAAAAGTTGCAGCACATGTTGCATCTTTGGTTGGAAAAGTCAGATATATTTCTAGAGAAATATCAAATGAAGTAGCAAGAAGTATCCGATTGGAATTGGAGGTTGGAGATGTGGAAATCATTCCAGATTATGATTCAGAAATTATTATTGTAGCATTGGTGAAACGAGAAAGCAGCACAATGACACTGTCATCAAAAGGGTAAAAAGGTGTATTATGAATGTCTAATGATGAATATGTAATTCCTTCCGTTTTGCAAAACACTATTAAGCGATTAGCAGCAAGACGTGGTGTTAAAGGTATTTTAGTATGTGATGAAGATGGTTTACCACTCCAAAGTAATTTACCGCAGTCTGATGCTGAACGTGTTTCAGCTCATGTCGCATCTTTGGTAAAGAAAGTCAGAAGTGTATCAGATGCAATAGATCATGGAAAACTTCAAAGTGTCTACGTTGAAATGCCCCGATCTGAAATCATAATTACTCCTGATGAAGCTGCAGGTTTTACTATTGTAGTTTTAAAAGAACGTACAGCATCTTAATAATACGAATATGTTCAATATAATCGGTTTTTGTATAACGTCTAAATCTCTCTAAGTTATATCACGTTGTTTGTATTGTATTATGATTTTTAGAAAAACCATGTCATTTATTCGTTCACTTCTTATGATTTTGAAGAAAGGTGATTCTGCAAAACTAGAAATTGTTTTTGGTAATGTGAAAAAGGGAACTCCTTTACCACAAATCACAGGAGCTATCGCAAGATGAACTTCATCGATTAATTTTTGATGTAACATCTCACCATTTAATCGGCTTCCTCCTTCTAGCATTACATTGTGTATTGAGTATTCAGTTTTTAGTATATGAAGAAGTTGTTGAAGATTTACGAGAGGTCCCTTACCACACTTAATAACTTTGCAGCCACTTTTCTCTAATTTAAGCTTCTGATCCTTTGAACATTGTGATGTTATTGCTATAAAGGTAGGAATATCTGACTTATAGGTAATTACTCTAGCATTCAAAGGTATATTCCCTTTGGAACTAACAACAACACGGATTGGATGTTCCATGGGCTTTTTTTGAAAGTATTTTTCATCAATAGTCAATTTTGAGTCATCTATACGGATTGTTCCACTACCAACAATGATAGCATCAGATTTTGATCTCAATTCATGTACTCTGCTCCAATCTTTTGAGTTTGATAATCTGGAATCGCCGTTGATTGTTGAAATATATCCATCTAAGCTAGATGCTGCAGAAAGAGTAATATATGGTCGTTTATACTTCAATTTATCAGTTGTCACTAGATATTTCTTCTCCGTGATACATATTAAGACAAACATCATTAATAATTTGAGAGTGAAATAATAAAGTCATAAAAGGATTAATTCTAAATTTTGAGTTATCAATACTCAAATCCACTACTAGTAAGTCAGCTCAGTATCCTTTTTTAATACATCCAGTTTCTAAACCCGAAGTCTTCGAAAGGTTTGATGATATCATTTTTAAGTCTTTAATTGGGTTAATATGAAAATTTTGATCAATAAACCTTAATATAAGCCCTTTCAATTCATTTAGTACATTCAAGGGCATATCCACCATGTTACCAGTTCCTAAATTGATTGAAAAATGGTTTTCTAAAAAAATATTCACTATTCGGAAACCCTGAATCAAAATAAGAGTTGGAAAGTGTACAAAGAACAATGTATTTAGATCGAGGGATTGTTTTCAAATCCTTCTCTATTAGTGATTGTCGTGATAGAGACACATTATTTTTTAGGTACGGTTTTTTTATAATAATAATGAAGTATCCAGAGGTGTATATAGACAAGGAATATATTTTCTTTATCATTTCTAGAGTAACATAAATCAAGAGAATGTAAAATTTTACACTCTTACAAGAAACTCAAAATCCTTGAAAATTCACGATTTTTTTTATAGCTAAATTAAAAGTTTAATCTCTTAGAATATTCAGTTGATCCAAGTTTGTTACAAATGAGATTTATTTTAATATGAGTAATACCGTGATCAATATTACAACCATGATTTATTTTCAATCTTTGAATTATACGCATTTTATAATGCTTTTAGTAGAAGAAAAATGTTCAATGAAAAAAATTATGACTTTATTCATTGATTTTAATAGAATAGATCGATTTAATTCAGTAATATTCCATTGATAAACTTTTTATAATCTGTTAAAGATTTTTTTAACGTTTATGGTATGTGTTTAACACGATATTAAAAAAATTGTCTATTATACAAAAATCATTTAATATGAAATATCAGATGACTTAATAAAGCTCACTGATTAATTTAATTAAGAGAATAATAGCACTAATCTTTTGTATTAAATTACAAAATTTCAAAAACAATACGTTACGTAACCTAACATTTTTATACTAGGTATGACCCGTTTCTAATTCGTCACCAAACTTTGTTTGGTGGTATTCCTATACAATAAGGCTTCACTGATATTAATTCAGTGTGATACAACTTGGTTGTATCGGAAAACAAACCTCTCGAGGATAGTTTTCCAACCCCAAAAATAAAGGAGGTAAAAATCGTGACAGTCGAAATAGAAGAAAATGTAGATCTTCATCACCGTGAAGAAATGGAACTGGTTTGCCCATGGTGCCATACCCACAGTATAACAGCAGTTGTCAATCATCGAACTCTTCGTATGAAATGTATAGAGTGCGGAATGGATGCTTTTGTTACCAGAATTCCACGAAACAAGAAATTAGCTGATTATATATCTCGAAGATTAATTGCGTGAATGAATCAGATAATTTTCGATAATTCTTTTATGCTTAAATTAATCATAAAGGAGTTTCTTTCCCTTGTTTTATTCATTAACTTTCTTTTCATTTTATTGGTTTAAATCTAGCAGTAAAATGACGCAGTACTCCTGGGTCATACGTAATCTCAAAACCAAAAATCTCAGATCTGTGTTCATATAAATCGAGAATTGAATCAGTAACGTAATTAAGGTGTTCTTGAGAATAAACACGACGTGGAATAGCTAATCGGACTAATTCCAATTTTGGGTATTGCCAAGTACCATCTTTATCTTTTTTAGCTTGCATTACAGACCCTAATTCAACAGAACGAACACCATATCTTTCGTATAGAGCGTTTACAAGAGACCAACCTGGGAATTGAGCTTGAGGGATATGAGGGAGAAATCTACGAGCATCGAGATTCACAGAATGGCCACCAACAGGTAGAAGTATTGGTATACCTCCTTCAACTAAGCTATTTCCTAAGTATTGAACTTGGTTATATCGATATTCTAAATATTCCTCTGAAAGAACTTCTACTAGACCTCTTGCTAACGCTTCTAGATCACGGCCAGCCAGTCCTCCATAAGTAGGAAATCCCTCCACTATTACCATACGTTCTTTAATCTTTAAATATATTTTTTCATCATTTAGAGCAATAAATCCACCAATATTAACCAAACCGTCTTTTTTAGCGCTAACAATACATCCATCTGCATAAGAAAACGTCTTTTTCGCAATTTCTTTTGGTGTTAGATCCTTATATTTTTCTTCTCTAAGTTTGATAAAATAAGCATTCTCAGCAAAACGGGCTGCATCTAGAAAAAAAGGAATAGTATACTTTTTAGCTATTTTAGACACTTCTCGAATATTTTGCATCGAAACGGGTTGTCCACCGCCAGTATTATTAGTAATAGTCAAAATAATCAAGGCGACATTGTCCTGATTCTCGAGAGTTTTTACTAGTTCTTTACAATCAAGATTACCCTTGAAATCATACATTAATGAAGGATCAAATGCCTCGGGAATAATTAAATCGAGTGCTTCTGCTCCTGATGTCTCAATATTAGCGCGAGTTGTATCAAAAAACTGATTTGAAATTGAAACCTTTGATTGAGTAAGATTAAAGGCATAACAAATCAAATTCTCGGCACTACGACCTTGGTGAGTAGGGATGAAATATTTAAATCCAGTTATATCCTGAATTACATCTTTTAGATTGAAAAAATTCTTACAATGGGCATAAGCTTCATCTCCCATCATGATTCCAGCCCATTGATAATCAGACATAGCAGAAGTACCTGAATCTGTCAGAAGATCAATGTAAACATTCTCCGCAGCAATATTGAATATGTTATATCCTGCTTCCTCTAACCACATTTTTCTTTCCTGATGAGTAGTCTTTTTTATATGTTCAATAGTCTTAGTTTTGAATGGAGGGGGCTTTATTCTTCTATTAAATTCTACCATTGGATTCTATTCCTTCAACCACGTTTTATAAACAGGATTTCATCCGTGATCCTGCTTCAATTATATCATCTTGATTTAAAAATCCATAAGAAACTCGAATATAATCATCTGTGGAGTTTCCAAACTCATTTCCTGGTACTACAACGACTTGACAATTATGGAGCATAAATTCTGAGAATTCCGATCCATTCATCCCTGTACCTTTCACATTTGGATAAATATAAAACGTACCAAGTGGATTATTGGTCAATTTAACCCCTTCAATCAAGGTAAAAGCTTTAATGGTCTCTTTTCGTCTTTTTGCTAATTCTTCCAATATTGAAGCTTGAATAGATGATGGACTACGAAGAGCAATATTCGCTGTGATTTGGCTAGGTGTACTTGCACAGGCAGTATTATTCTGATGAACTATCGAAATGGAAGAAATTAAATCAGATGGGCCTAAAGCATATCCAATTCGAAAACCTGTCATACTATAAGATTTTGAAAAGGAGGATAATACTATAACATTATCATAATCAAGTTCTGCAGCACATGAATGTATATGATTTTCATAAATGATATCTTCATATGCCTCATCAGATATCAATATGATTTTGTTATCTGCGGCTATTTCAACAATATCACGTAATTGTTTTCTATCCATGACGCTTCCAGTAGGATTATGTGGATAATTAATAATAATAGCTTTTGTTTTTGGTGTGATAGCATTATTAAAAGCTTCAGTTTCTAATATAAATTTTTCATTCATGGGTATTGGTATTACCTTGCCGCCACACAGCTTAATTTGGTTAGCATAATAACCAAAAGTGGGATCCTGAATGAGAATTTCGTCTCCAGGATTAGTAATAGCTAGGAAAGTATCGAATAAAGCTTCTAAACAACCTGAAGTAATAACTACTTGATCTGAAGTGTAATCAAGATTATAACGTCTTTTATACCTCGATACCAAAGATTCTCGTAATTCCAATAAGCCCGCATTAGATGAGTAACGGTGAGAGACTGGATCATCAAGCTTCTCTTTCAATTCATTTATTATCTCCGAATGTGTTGGGATATTTAAGTTTCCTAGCCCAAACGATAAGATCTTTTGAGACGATGACTTCGCAATTTCATATTCCAAATCAAACAATTTTCGTAATCCTGAAGGCCGAATTTCAGATATTCTTTGAGCTATTCGACGATTTTCTTTGAAATTTTTTATTACAGTCATTCTAATAGCCTTTATTGTGTTAATTGGTTAAAAAAAGATTCTAGTCAAGTTTTTCTATTCTGCCCTGAAAATCAGGTATGACTTTGACATATACACATAGAAAGAAATGTTCCTTAATACTTTTTTTTATTAGCTTTTAAATGAATAGATAATGTTGAAATTACAAAAAGTTATTCTTGCTTCGGCTTCTCCTGCTCGTAAATCTTTGTTGAAAAAAATAGGCTTGAATTTTCAGGTAATCGCTAGTGAAATAGAAGAACGTGTCTTAGACTCCAATCCAAGAGTAAATGTTTTATCTCTTTCTTTTCAAAAGGCTAAAAGCGTTGAAATGAAGATTCTAAACCATTTCGATTCTTATACTATTATAGGTTGCGATACAATTGTGATCGATCCCTATCAGAGAATGATTGGTAAACCTAGAAATCGAAATCACGCAAAAAAAATGCTTCAAACATTGGCAGGTAATTATCATACGGTAATGACAGGTTGTACGATAATTATTCAACCTGATAGGAAAAAATATCAAACAGTTATATCTACATCAGTAAAATTTCGAGTTTTATCAAATGATGAAATCGAATATTATTTGAACCAGGAGGAATGGAAAAATAGGGCTGGAGGATATGCAATACAAGGGTTAGGTTCAATTTTGATTGAAGAAATACAGGGAGATTATTATAACATTGTAGGTTTGCCAGTTCATTGGGTATGGCAAACATTACTCACTCATTTTGGTACTAAAATATTAAGAAAAGAGAAGTAATGGTATTTAAAAGTAAAAGAAAGAAATTTATGCTGCACTAGATGTTTGTACATGGAATAAAGAAGTACGCATATCGCGAAAATTAGCTACCCTTCTTACAAGACCTATTCGCATAAGTCTTTTCAGTGCATTTCTGATTGTTCTATCTGAATATGTACATCGTTTTTCAAGATCTCCCGACGTTAAAGGCCCTTCTATACGTAGTATTTCAAAAATC
>JAUUVJ010000306.1 GCA_030589605.1 Candidatus Hodarchaeota archaeon
GAATCCTTGCAATGATGATAATTGGTGCTTTTGAAATTCGAGAGAATCCTATATGGTTTCGTATGATGATCACATTCACAATTTCTTATGGTTTCTTCTTTATTATGGTTGTTCTAGGTTTTATAACATCAAAAGCTTTTCCTCCCTTTGGTGAAGCAATTAAAGAGTTTTTAATTTCAATTGGAATTCGTTCTTCAGTTAATATAAATGAATTTTTTGTTGGAATTGGGTATAATTTAGTGTTATATGTAATGATTTTAACTGCATTCATCATTTTCGGTAAAAAATTCATCATTGTAACCCGATTTATTAGTCCTCAGATGGTTTATCTCATACTTTATCTTGTTGCGTTAATGGTCGTGTTAGGGTTTAAATTTCCAGAAAATAATGTTACAATTCCCTTTCCTATCTTAATAAATGAAATAGTTATTGATCTTGCAGTTGTAGCAAAATATATCGCAATTCTAATAATTAATGTCTTTCTTTATCTTATTACAGGCCCATTACTCACGTTATTGTTTGGAATCAAACCTCTAAAGGATGAAAGAGTGGAAAGAATTATTCAGGAGGTTCAAACAAAAATTCAAACCCCAGTTAGAAAAGTCGGTATTAACAAGGCACCTATCTTAAATGCTTTTGCTTTTGGCCCCTGGTTTGATCAAAGGATAGCCTATATAGCTTCTGATTTAGAACAATTCACAGATGCAGAAATAAGGGGAATAACAGCACATGAGTTAGCGCATGTGAAAAAGAAGCATACTTTAATATTATTAGCTCTTACTGCTGTTGAACTCGTGATAAAATTCTTTCTTGATGCTCCTAGCACATATTGGGAGTATACCCTTGGTACTGCGAGAACATGGGACTTTTTAAGCTTTTGGTTGTTTAACATATTCCTATTCGCGTTACTAGCAACAGTTGTAAAGATTCTTGAAGGAAAAGCTGATAGTATCACCCGAGAGTGTGGATTTGGGACTGATCTTGCTCATTCTTTATATCGATTAGAAGGGTTCTATTATGGTATCGCTGGTGAAATTGGTTTTAACACTCAATTAATGACTGGAAAATCTCGTTCTAAGGATGAAAACATTCGATTCATGGGTGATCAAGCTTTCTACCTTTATAGAAACTTAGCTCCAAGTCGGTTAACTTGTTTTATGAATTTAATTGCATCACATCCTTTAACCTCCATCCGACTAGCTCTACAAGTTGATGATTCCATTGGGGCTTTTAAAACAGGAATTATGATCTGGCTTTTACTTATCCCTGGTTTACGAAAACGTACAATCCGAAATCTTCAGAAAAATCGCGTTCAAATTGCAGAATTACTTTCCATCAAGTATGAAACCGATTTTGGTACAATAGATGATTATCTAGAAATTACTTATGAAGAACAAAAAACAAAAAACTATTTAGGACGCTATGTACTAGCAAAACCTTTACTATTAGATGAATCAGCTCATTGGGGAAAAGTAGTAAATATACATAAAACAAAAAATATTGTTTCCCCTCTTAAACTAGAAATAGAAACTTCTAATGACTCCAATGTCATGATTTCTAAAGATGATTATGATATCACAATTGCAGAACCCCAACACAACTATATTACTAAAAAAGGGAAAATAGTTACTCTTGATCACGTTTCTATTAGAAAGGGCAAATTCAAGAAATTTCATTTCACATTAAACGACAAAAAGATATCTTCACGTTCTATTGGACTAGATATTAACGATTTCAAAAACCGAAACTATTGGCTGGTTTATAAAAAAGGTATGATTCAACCATGGAGACTGAAAGATGTCCAAATAACCGAAAAATATGAAAATATAAAATTCATATTTGAAGATGAGGTAGAGAATGAACTAAGTTTTTTTGGTAGGGATTTAGTGATTGAAACTCCTCCTTTTCTACATATGATCAATGTAAAACATTGGGATACCGAGAAAGTATTTTTTGAACGTTTAAAAGATTCAACTGAACCGATTCTGTTGTATGACAAAGAGGATATAGATATTGGAGCTCCCAGTAAAATACTGGATGTTTCTAAGACCGAAAAAACTCTGGAAATATTAGAAGGGCGCACAAAAAAATCATTGTTATCAAAGAAAATTGATACTTTGGTATTATATTATCCATTTTTCATGTTTAATTTTAGAAGTGAAATGGGTATTGGAAATTTACTAAGTCTGAAGCTTTTCAACAGAGGTATAAAAACTAAGTATATAGGAATATGATTTTTTAGTTGATAATCAATTCTAATAAGCTTCTATAATGATCTCACGACATTTATAGCTTTCATATTTTCATATTTTACTATTTCTCGAAAACCCCGAGTTCACTTGCGAAATCTACAGCTCTTTGACCTCTTTCTGCTAGAGATTCGGTTAATTGAGTTATCTCTTTCTTTTTTAATGCAATTTCTTCATCTTTCTCAATTATTCTTGTTTTTATCTTTTCTTCCTCTTCCTTTTTTCTAAGATATTTTTTATTGAGAGCTTGAAATTCAAGCGATTCTTTTTCTTTATTATTTTTATCTAAACTAAGTTTCCATTCTTTTTTCCACGCATCCAGTTTTCCCTCCTTGATGATATTCAGCTCTTTACGTATATTAACAATATTTTTTTGCTTTAAATGAAGGTTAGATTTACCCACTTTTAATAATTCTTCCAAAAGAGCTATAATTTCTGGATTATTATCAGATTCTTTAAGAAAGTGATGAACTGGGTTTTCTTCATAAGCTAAAGCTGCACTAACAAGACCAAAATCCCCTGAAAACGATCCACGTTGTATCTCTCTTGCATATTTTTTAAAAATCTTCTTAAAAGAATTAAGATGTTTTCCCATTTCAATTTCCATTTCTGTCATTCGAATCCCTCTCTGACGTGGTTCTTTAATAATTGGATCTTCAACTATTAGATTTAATTCACCCTCAATATCAGTTTTATTGGAAACTATTCCTTCAAATTCATTTTGTAACTGTTCTAAATCAGATTCGGTTTCTGTTATTTTGTTTAAAGTATCTCTGACGTCAATTACTAAATTTTCCAAGTCTTCAAGTATTTTGATTATCCGATATTCCTCTTTTTGAATATCACGTAGTGTTGAAAGATCTGAACCTATTTTATTAAGTGGTCCATAAACAGATCGCTTTTTTAGCATAAAATCGAGCCCCATGACTTTATCGGTAATAGAACGTTCACGACTTACTTCATTCACTACTCTAGAAACAACTCGTATAAATTGATTCAATTCTGTTGATGTTAATTTCTGAGATGGATTAGGAATCTGAAACTCTGAAAATTGTTGTGAAATGTAATGAACGAGACGATTTATTTCCTTTAATGAACGAAAGTATATTTTTCCTTTCTTTGTGATTTTTTTAACCCCCTCCTCTGTTAATTGAGGATCTGTTTCTTCAATAAGTTTAACACTACTCTCTTTTACCTTTTCTGCGCTTTTGATCATAGATTGCCGAAGCTTCCTACACTTTTCATAACCTTCTTTGATTTTCTTTTTTTCGTGAGTTCGTATTATTTCTATATAACCTTTAATTTCGTCTTCAGACATCAGATCACCTATTTTTTAGCATAATACACAGATGAAATATAAAACTCCTCTAATCGTGTTATCATAATCTCAAGATGTGGTTTTTCATCGTTTTTCTTTTTAAATCCAATTGTAAGATGATTTATTTCCTCTTCACCTGTTTCAAGAAATTGAAGTCCCTGAGACGATGGAGCTGCTGACTCCCATAATTGGGGTATTAATGCACTCACATGTTCATAATCTTCAATTTCCATTTCTATAATCGATTCTTTATCTCTCTTTAAACCTGTCAGTGGAAAACCACTATCATCACTTACGAATGAAGCGACTACTTTATGTTTATCTCCTCCTCTATCCATCTGTTTTGATAAAATTGCTCTAAGAGATAATCGCATTTGATCTTCTAAGCCCTTTCGATACATTCCCATCGATTCAAACAACCTAATGATTTTCGTTTCATCATTCAAAGGATGATAAATGAATCTTAAGAATTATTCTTCTAGGTCTAACTTTCTAGTTATTAATAGAAAAGATAATATTTTCAAAGAAATTGAAAGGCAGATGGCTAAATTTCATTAGTTAAGATAACAGTAGACATTAATCGGCGTGAAAGACCCATGCTCTCCATTAGTAAATCATTAAAAACAAATTTTCCACATTTTCCCGTCATATTTTTTATAGCTCTGATTTTATTCCCCTTAATCATTAACTCCAATGATATCAATACTATTGAGATGAGGAATGATCAGACAACTGAAATATTAACAGGTGTTACACCTAAAAGTTCAAATCTTAAAATTATGGCTGATAATGCTCTAATTGAGAACTATACTTTCGACATCCAAAAACTTCTCAACTATCTTAACAGCCTATATACTACTAATCGATTTCACGAGAGTGTTGGCGGTTTTCCCACTACTACTGCAATATATGAAGGACTTTCAATTCTAAGATTTCTCGGATTAGATTATTATAAATTTGGGTCTAACTGGCAAACTGAAGAGAATGCTATCGCTTCTCAACTTCTGGTTGAATATCGAGATGAAGCTGAATCAGGTGGATTTAAATTAATCCCCGGTGATGTTCAACCTTCTCTTGAAGGATCTTTTGGAGTAGTTACGTCCCTCTGGATAATGAATGAAATATGGGAGGGTATTAAATTAAAAGATGCCTCTCTTGATCTATTAGACTTTATATATAACAGAACATTCGATAAAATTGAGCTAGAATTTCATGAAGAGGATAAAGAAGCTTCGATAAAGGCTACATTTCAAGCATTAACTATTCTTGATCTTTTGCAAAAAATAGCAGTGAACCAAATTCCTGTTCCTGTTCCTGATTTTGATTACGATATCGATTTTATTGCTAAACCTCTGAATGAGACTATTTATGAATTTATGGCTAATTATTCAGAAAACATTATCAATTATATTGATAGTTTTTGGGAAAATGATTCTGTATTTTTATATTTCAATTCACATACTCCATATCAAACCCCAATTGTGGACACATGGTACGCTCTTCAATCAATAAAAATCTTGGAAAGATTTGAAAGCCTTATTAATGGGCTTTCCCTACCTAATCATACCGTGGATTATCGAACTTCAGTTGTTGATTGGTTAAAATCATTGCAAAAAACAAATGGTTCTACACAAGGAGGATTCGGTCTTTCTACTTCAGCGACAGTATCTGAAACTGGAATGAGTTATGCTATACTAGATCTATTTAACGCCACTTCTCAGATCAACCACACAAAAACTCTAGCTTTCATATACTCTTCTCAATTTTTAAAGCGTGAAAATAGAACTTATACTGAGCTTGAAAATGAACAAGAAGGCGGATTTAGCCCTAATAACCTTACCTATTCTGACCCTTTACTAAATAAGCTAGTAAATATCCATTCATCATATTTTGCTATACTAACTCTATTATTATCAGGAGATATCTTTAATTCTACTGAACTGCTTTTAAAAACAGATCAATATGAATC
>JAUUVJ010000132.1 GCA_030589605.1 Candidatus Hodarchaeota archaeon
AGAAAAAGAGAAAGAAAGATTATCTAATAGGAGTAACAAAGATGAATAATAATAAACAATCCTCACTTTTGCTCGAAGATGGACGAAGGTTAGATGGTCGCCAGTTTAATGAATTAAGACCTATATCAATGAGTACTGGTGTTCTGGAAAGAGCTGATGGTAGTTGTTATCTTACTTGGGGGAATAACAAAATAATATGTGCTGTTTATGGCCCAAGGGAATTACATCCAAAACATCTTGCTCGTCCCGATAGAGCTATAGTTCGAGTAGAATATCGATTAGCAACTTTTTCAGTTGGAGAACGAAAAAGCCCAGCTCCTCGTCGTCGTGAGTATGAACTAAGTAAAATAATCGCTGAATCTATAAATTCAATAATTTTCCTAGAAAAATTTCCAAATGGAACTGTTGACGTATTTATTACTGTTTTGGATGCTGATGGTGGTACACGATGTGCTGCATTGACTGCAGCTTCCTTAGCATTAGCTGATGCGGGTATTCCCATGAAAGGATTAGTAACAGGTTGTGCTGTAGGCAAGATAGGAGATAATATCGTGGTAGACCTATCAGATGTTGAAGATAAAGAAGGAACAGGTGACATGCCTGTAGCAATGATTTATAATACTGGCGAAATCACACTACTCCAATGTGATGGTACATTCACGACAAATGATGTGAAAGAAGGCCTTAAGTTAGCAAAAGAAGCAATTCATGATATTTATCAGATGCAACGTAAAGCTGTAATAGCTAAATACTCCAAAATAGAGGAATTGAGTAAAGACACAAATGATGAAGAAGAGTAGGTGGAAAAATAATGCGATCAGAGCAAATTTTAGGAAATTTAGAAAGAAAACATCTGACAGACCTGTTAGCAAAGGGAAAACGTGTGGATTCACGTGATTTTATGGAAGCTCGTCCAATAGAAATTCTCCCTAATGTAATAAAGAAAGCTGAAGGATCGGCAATGGTGAAATGGGGGAAAACTGTTATACTAGCTGGTGTAAAAACTACATTGGGAACTCCATTTCCAGATACACCAAATGATGGTGTAATCACAGTAAATATTGAGATATCTCCAATTTCATCCCCTGCTCATGAAAGTGGACCACCTGGCCCAGAAGCTGTTGAAATTGCTAGGGTTGTGGATCGTGGGATTAGAGAAAGTAAAATCATTCCAATGAAAGATCCAAAATTATGTGTTATTCCTGGAAAAAAAGTATGGATCCTTTTTGTTGATATATATGTCCTTGATGACGGAGGGAATATTATTGATGCGGCAGCTCTTGCAGCAATGGCAGCTTTAGCTAATACACGATTGAAAAAAGTTGAAATCGATGAAGAAGGTGAAGACGTCACTTTATTAGAAGAAACAGAACCATTACCAAGGAATGGTAGTGTTGCTAGCATGACTTATGTCAAAATAAATGATTATATTGTATATGATCCAATTTTGAATGAAGATAGAGCAAAAAATGCACGTTTCTCACTTGCAATTACCAATGAAGGAATGGTATGTTCCATGCAAAAAGGAGAATCCGGGGTCTTTACTGAAAATGAAATTGAAACACTCCTAGATCAGGCTTCAAATCATGTGAAAAGATTAAATGATCTGATTGAACAATCTTCCCAAACAGTGGAATTTAATGAAATGTTTAGCATTTAGTTTTTAATTCAAAAAAATAAAAAATGCTTTTTTAAAAAGAAAAGAAACAGAGAAGTGACAATATAATGGGACGAACTAAGAAAGTAGGATCTACAGGTCGTTTTGGTACGCGATATGGGGCTACTATGCGAAAAAGGGTTCGAAAGATTGACGATAGCTTAAAAAGTAAACATAAATGCCCTTCTTGTAGTTCTATCAAAGTAAAACGTGCTTCTATAGGTATTTGGCAATGTTCTTTTTGTGGTTTCCGGTTTACTGGAGGATCATGGGCCCCTGAGACTCCTGGCGGAAAAATTGCTATACGAACTGCAAAACGACTAGTAGATCAACCTGAACCTTAATTCTCAAGACAAAGAGGGAACAATATACAAGAACAGTCTGAATGATTATGGAACAAGAGAGCGTATCTGAAATTACAACAATAATTTCAACCTCTCGGAATCCATCTCACTTTTTACGTCGTGTAAGCAAAATTTTAACTTTTATTATACCAAATTCAGAGAAATTACCTCGAGGATCACTGAATAAAAAACAGATATTTAATTATTGCAGAAATCAAAGGATAAAACGACTTCTAATTCTTCAAGTATGTGATGAGAACTCAACTGTTTTTGTAAAAGCTTATTCAATTGAAGATAACATTCTACATTATAATGCTGATATCATATTGAGAGATATCATACACATACAAAAACATGACAAGAATACTAGGATAATGGTAGAGAAAATCGATATAAATTTCTGTGAAAGAACGAGTGATTCAATAAAAAGAAAAGTAAATGCCTTTTTCCATCCGATAATAAAAAATCAAAAAACATTCAAAGGAAGAAAGCTTCTTGTAATAAACTTTAAACAAGAAAAACCAAATTATTTGTCTGGATTTATTCATCAACATATTTCATCATCTTCTTTAGCAGTATGCAAAGTCAGTATTTCATTCAAATGTGGAACCGATGGAGAATAAAATAGAAATCATTATCTCAATTCAGTTTGATTCAGAGGAGGAAATGGAAATCATCTTCACATCTCTAAAACCAGAGATTCAAGAACATGATTTTGAGCGATCTCAAGTGTCTTTTTCATTGAAAAACTTAACATTAACTCTTAATGTTAAAGCACAAGACATGAATGCTGCAAAAGCAACAATTAATTCGGTTTTAGGATGGATTTCTACAACTTCTGGAGTACTTAATTCTCTTTCAAAACAAACTTAACATCTAGCAATGTATCCCCTTAATGAGAGGAATTGAGTAAATGGCCTTTAATGAACTTTCACCAGCTAAACAGGAGCAAATCCTACGACTTCGTCAGCTGGAACAAACAATTCAGAACCTAAGAATGCAATTAGGTGAAATAAGTCGTGCACTTTCAGAAATAGAAATGACAAAAAAAGAACTACAAAAACTAGATTCTAACACTGAAGTTTGGAAAAATGTAGGATCTGTAATGTTTCCAAAGAATGCAAGTGATGTTTTAACAGAATTAGAAGATAGGAAAGAATTATTAGAACTCAAACAAAAGAGTTTCACATCACAAGAAGCTCAAAATACTAAACGTTTAGAAGAATTACAAGTCCGACTTAGTGAACAGCTAGGTTCTTCCCAACCAACAAATTAAAAATCCAAATCAAATCCCACCTGAACTTGCAGTGGGGATTCATCAATGGTAAACAACCTAGACGATATTATTGAAGCAGTTTATTCTGAAATTCATCATTTTCTAATTTCAAAGGTGGGTGAGGATCTAGATCATGATTTAATTGATATCAACGTGGAATTAAAAGATAAAGAAGAGCTCTTTATCGAAATATCCCTGTATTTAGAATTATCTACTTTTTCCAACCAAGAAGTTCAAAAAATTGCTGAAGATGCAATTAAAAAAGGAATAAGCACAGCAGATCAAGTATGTCCGTCCTATATTGTGAAGATTAAACAATCCTAGAAATTTAATTTTGATGTTTGATAATGTCAGTCGCAAAATGCTGTAATAATCCTCATTTCACTCCTGATCCAAGATCGAAGAAATTGTACTGTAAAACTCATTTCACAGAACTGATTGAAAAACGAGTAAGAAAAGCAATCAATAAGTATTATATGTTAGCCAGCAACGACCATATCGGGTTAGGATTTTCAGGGGGAAAAGATAGTACTGTGCTTCTTCATATTCTTTCCAACTTTCAAAAACGATTTCCATTTTCCAGTATAACTGCATTAACAGTTGATGAGGGTATTGAAGGATATAGAGATGAGAGCATTGATCTTACACGAAAATTCACTAAAAAATATCAAATTCCACAGGTAATAATCTCTTTCAGAGAGGCTTTTGGAGCAAATTTAGATGAATTAGTGAAAAGAAGTAAAGAAAAAGAAATAACACTTTCTGCATGTGCAATTTGTGGTATTTTACGTCGTCGTGCTATAAACTTAGCAGCTCGAAAAGTAAAAGTAACTAAGATTGCAACAGCACACAATCTCGATGACGAAGCTCAGTCTATTGTGATGAATATGTTACGTGGAGATTCAGCGAAGTTTATTCGCCTTTCTCGTGTTCCAATAGAAAAATATAAGAGTTTACATCCTCGAATAAGACCTTTTGTTCATGTAACTGAACCTGAAATCGTATTATATGCATATGCAAATAATCTAGAATATCATTCCTACCCATGTCCATATTCTGCTTCAGCAATGCGTAATGATATCAGAGCTTTTTTATCTAAAATGGAAGAAAAACGTCCAAATTCTCTACTTAATGTTGTGAAACTTCATGATTCTTTAACTAAATATTTTCCACAAAAAATAGATCTAGAACCTCCTTTCTATTGTAAAACTTGTGGAGAGATTTCAACACATGAAACATGCGCAGTATGTGATCTTTTGAAAAAATTAGAGATAAATAAGCAGCATAAAACTTGATTCTTTTCAATCTTCACCAATAGCGAGATATTTCTGCTTCGATGAGATCCGTTTAATCACACGTTGATTCTTCTTTATAGCTTGAACATGGATTAATCCTTTAACTTCTAGTTTCATTAATGCACGGTTTAATTCTCGATCTGAAAATTCACCAACATCACTTTCAAGTAAGCGAATCAGATCATTTTCTAAGAGAACACCTTCACGACGTTCAACAACATTCATAATTGAGAATGTTAATGGAAAAGGTCTCCAATAAGGATATTTTTGGGTCAATGTTTTAATCACCTTACAAATTTTAATATAATCATAGATTAAGAGGTTATGGTAAGAGTGAAACGCTTTCTCTTTCCAAATTATGTTGAATAGAAATAGATTACAATAATACTGGTAGATTAGCTACAATTATAATTTCTTATGTCATTAGTTAATGTCTTTTTTGTTGTATGTTTTCATAAAAAAACTATTCAATATTTTCCGCTCTAACTCTAAATTTAACATCAATAACTAGGTATTTCATAATATCTATTAAGTCACTTTAAATTCTGTGATTCTGAGTACTATTACATCCTGTTAATCTTATTAGTGATACATTCAAGAAATTTGAAAGAGTTTTCAGTGATAAAGAATGATATTTTATCCAAATAACGGTATTGTTTGTTGAGAATCTATTCCTATCCTTCGTCGAAATTGTGATTCTTGAGTTTCGTACCATTTTATCATTTCTTGAGTACAGGATGGATGGACTCTTGATAGAGCTTTTTCAAAATGTCTCCATTCTACAATATTGGCGTCAAACCCTTCTCGAAGGGCAAGCATACCCGCTTCACGACAAATCGCCTCAATATCCGCTCCTACATAAAATTCAGTTTCTTTTGCAAGTCTATCTAAGTCCACATCTTGAGCTAAAGGCATTTTCTGAGTATGAATAGTGAGAATCATCTTTCGACTTTTTTCATCTGGAGGGGGAACGTATACCACTCGATCAAATCTACCAGGTCTAAGAAGGGCTGGGTCGATCATATCAGGACGATTTGTGGCAGCAAGGACTACTACATCTCTTAATGGCTCAATCCCAGCTAATTCTGTTAAAAGTTGGCTGATAACGCGTTCATTAACTCCTGATGAGTCACTATTTCCTCGACGAGCAGCAACAGCGTCAATTTCATCAAAGAAAACTAAAGCAGGTGCTGCTGTACGAGCTTTGCGAAATACTTCCCGTACAGCTTTTTCACTTTCTCCAACCCATTTAGAAAGGAGTTCAGGTCCTTTAACACAAATGAAATTGATTTTACTTTCCGTTGCTAGTGCTTTAGCTAAAAGTGTTTTACCTGTACCAGGAGCTCCAAATAAAAGAACGGCACGAGGAGGATTGATACCTAAACGTTTAAAACTATCTTTTCTATTTAGCGGCCATTCAACAATTTCGATTAAATCTTGTTTGATTTCATTCATTCCTCCAATATCCTCCCATTTTACATTTGGAATTTCAATAAAAACTTCTCGAATTGCTGAAGGATGAATTTCTTTCAATGCGTCTTCAAAATGACGATTTTCTACCTTTAGATTATCAAGAACTGCAGGGGGAATCGTATCATTAGCTAGATTGATATCAGGTAGTATTTCTCTTAATTTCCTCATTGCAGCTTCTCGGCCTAATGCTGCAAGATCAGCACCCACAAATCCATGAGTAATTACTGCAAACCCTTCAATATCGACATCTTCTATTCCTGGCATCCTTCGTGTGTGGATTTGTAGAATTTCTAGCCGTTCATGTTGATCTGGGACTCCTATTTCTATTTCACGGTCAAATCGGCCAGGTCGACGCAATGCAGGATCAAGAGCATTGGGACGATTTGTAGCACCAATAACAATTGTCTCTCCGCGACTTTCTAGACCATCTAATAGTGCCAAGATTTGTGCAACAACTCGACGTTCGACTTCTCCAGTAACTTCTTCTCGTTTAGGTGCTATCGCGTCGATTTCATCAATGAAAATAATACTTGGAGCGTTATCCTCCGCCTCTTTGAATATTTCGCGAAGCCTAGCCTCACTCTCACCATAAAACTTTGACATTATCTCTGGTCCTTGTATTGGAATGAAGTGAGCTTCTGACTCATTGGCAACAGCTTTAGCAATCAAAGTTTTACCTGTTCCTGGCGGTCCATGTAATAAAACGCCTTTGGGAGGATCAATACCAAGTTTCTTGAAAAGTTCTGGGTGATTTAATGGTAGCTCTACCATTTCACGTATTTTTTGAATAGCATCAGTCAAGCCTCCAATGTCTTCATAACTCACTCCTGGCATGTCTGTTTCTACTTCGGAGACTGGTTTTTCAGATACATTTAATTTCGTTGTATCGGTAATTAATACAATATCTGCTGGAGTAATCGAATTAACAACAAATGGGATTGATCTTCCTAATATTGGGATGAGAACAGTATCATTTTTAGAAACGGGGTACCCAAGTAATTTACGCTTAACAAAGGCCTCAAATCCGTAATCAAGCGAAATTTGACGAGTAGGCGCAATGTTTACAGTTTTTGCAACTTTAATTTGAGCCTTTCGAATACGAACGTTCTCTTCTAAGGAAACTTTGGCATTTCTACGAATAACACCATCCATTCGTACAATACCAGCTCCTTGATCTTCAATATAAGCAGGCCAAGCGATGGCGCCTGTTTTTTGCCGTCCTCGAATTTCCACGACATCTCCAGTAGTAATACCTATTTCTCGCATGTTGATATCATCCATGCGAATTTTGCCTCTACCTACATCGCGCTGTCTTGCTTCAGCAACTTTTAAAACAACTTCTTTTGCCAATTCTCTCAGCCTGTATTATTAAATTGATTGAAATTTCTTACGTTGTGATTTACTATGCTTAACTTCTTTGAAACTTGAATTACTGTTCTTAAAATATTAGTAGATCAAATTTAAGGTTATAGAACCTTAAACAGATAATAAGCTTATCGATATTCTAGTTCCATTTTTAGTATCTTAATCTTACTTAAAATGAATTTCCAATTGAAATAATTATCCCAATTTGAAAGCTATAATTGTTCTAATTTAATTATAAAATATCAGCTCTTATAAATAAAAAATGCTAATTTTACTTAATCAAATCAAGTTGTGAGTTTTTAATAGTCAATAATCGTTTGAAGTTCTACCTCGCAATTATCTACTTCCTCTAATTCAAGAAGACGATTCTCAAAATTCTGAAGTGTTTCAGTTCCTTCATCAGAGTCAGCAGTTTTTACGAAAAGTTTAATTGCATAAAGACCAAAGAAAAGAGGGACTTCTTCTTTTTTCAGAATTTCCAGATCTAATCCTTTAATTAATTCAGTCTTTGCGAGAGAAACAATCTCTTCACGATCAACTTCAGGAGAAGTTGGAATTACTTTCAGTATTGATAAAACATTAGCCATTACTATTCCTCAATTATGTTCCGCTTGTTATTTACCTAGTAAGTTTATATCTTTTAACATTATGAGTCTAGGGACCATTAAACCCACAATTAGGACAGGTATAACGGTTTCCAAATTTTCGACATCGCTCACAACGTATAATTGGAATCATACCGCAAGATGGACACGTGAAACGTGTTGTACCATGTTCACTAGGCATAACTGCATTTTGACACGGATTACATCTTTGCATCTTGACGTTCTCACTCATTACAGCAACCTCGTTATCTATTTGACCCGCATAGAAAAAGGATAATAAACTCTTCTCTTAGTTCTTGGTTCTCATCAATCCATTTCAATAAGTTTTAATCATTAAAAAAAGTCAAGCTAAGTCAAAATCATCAGTCGATATGGTTTAAAGCCAAAAAAAAATCAAGGATAGAGATTGACTTGAAACTCTAAATTATAATAGTAATTTGGGTCGTCTTAATTTAGATTGATAAAAAGTGGAATTTTATTCATTTACTTGTTTTCACAAAAAACGAATTTGGGACATTAAAAATGATAATCTCAATAATTCAATGAATGACAAATTCACAATCAAATAGTATATTGCTACTACAAAATTGGTAAGAACACTGCTTCTAAAGATATAGGAAGTTATAGGGGTTCTAAGAATTCTAAGAATTTGTCTGTGAAGAAGAAGTCAAAAATATCTTAGATATAGTAGTTCAATCTGATGAATTAGATACTCAGTGAAAGTGATAAGAATGGCAACGTATGATCATATTAGTAATGAACAGGATACAAAAAATGCAACAGAGCAAATACAAAAAATACTAGATGTCCTTGTCGCAGTACAGGGAATAAAATCAGCTCTTTTAGTAAGTGAGGAGGGTTTTACGATAATGGTAGCTCGAACCACACCTATTTCAGATGAAGTTGAAACAGTAGTGTCAGCAATGGTAGCAGGGATTGTAAGTACTTTTGCTGGTGCCTGTATACAGCTTAATCTTGGGAATGAAATAGATTTTATACATGTTCAAACACCATTAGGATTGGGTTTGATTTCTAAAGTGGAAAGTACTATTCTTGTATTAATTACAAATTCTGATGTGAAACTGGGTCTGATGCACTATCTTATTACTTCAACAAGAACTAAAATGTTGAAAATTCGTGATTTCTAAAACTAATCCAAGAAAATACCGATTTATTCAGCTGTTCTACCAAAATTCTAGTTTAAATCTCTTTCACTTCTTTTTTAATGGAAAATTCTTGCTTTCCTAGATTCTTATGGGTTGGAAACAATAATCAATCTAGAATAATAATCATTCATCCAAAAAAGGACAAAAACATTCATTATATAGGAAAGA
The DNA here is from genome assembly GCA_030589605.1 of Candidatus Hodarchaeota archaeon. Taxonomy (GTDB): domain Archaea; phylum Asgardarchaeota; class Heimdallarchaeia; order Hodarchaeales; family Hodarchaeaceae; genus Hodarchaeum. The sequence goes on from JAUUVJ010000132.1 coordinate 9,350, forward strand.
GGAATTCTCTTTTATGCGAAAGAAGTGTAATTTGAGAGTGATTTTTTGCCTTTAAAAGAATCAAATTTGATATTACAACCTATAGATTGTGGTAAAGGAGCTGTAGAACCTATCTGCATTTTGGATCCTGATCATGAGTGTTGTATGGATATTCCTCGAGAAGAAATTCCATTTGAAAGTGGATTACTAG
>JAUUVJ010000027.1 GCA_030589605.1 Candidatus Hodarchaeota archaeon
CGAGAACAGTAACCCTAATATCTCTATCTAATACCATAATTTATTTCCCCAGAAAAGTGGAACTTTCATCAGAAAGGATAGTGTTGAATCATACTTAATAAAACTAACCTTATAATCATTCAGATTGGTGGAAAATCGCTAATCAGAAATGCATAGAACAAAAAACATAATAATATTTAGTTTAACAAGAATATATTATAATTAAGTAAGATTACTGTCAATTATAATACTATTTATCAAGTTTACAATACACATATCAATAGATTTTCTATTTAATCATTTTTTAATGGATATTTTGATACTGAATTCAAAATCAGATGATTAAAATAGGATTTCAATGAAATAAGAAATAGAACTGCAAAATAATTAGAATTATGAGCCATTTTGGTGATAAGTTTATACTTTCAAAGTCAAAAAAGGTGATTATTGTAATATGAAGTTATGATACTGGTTTTTCAGCAAGAAGTTAGTTTAAGGGAACTTGCCCCTATCTTCGTTGTGAACGAGTACAAACAGCGGATTTTTGAAAGATTTTCGATATTATGAGGCAAAGGTTGAATATATTTTTCTTACAAAAGAAGGTTAAAATTGTAGGAATAAAGCAAAAAAACAAAAACCTTAATAAATAATTACTTATCCTAATTGTTTGTAATTCACATTTCCATTGATATTACCCCAAAACTCAAAAAAAACCATTACCAATAAAAAGATCAAAAAATATGAGTTAGCGGAGGATATATAATAGATGTCTGCTGTCACAATCGCAAAAATGATTCAACTTCAAGAGTCAAAACCAATATCACTTCCAGCTGATTTTCTTGAAACCCTTAGACCAAAGGATGTAGATGAAAGCTCTGCTGTAATGATCCTTGCTCCTTCAACTAAAATAATAAGGATTATCCCAACTAAAAGCCCCGAAGTCGTTAAAGTCGCAATTGAAATCGGAGAGCTATCACCCGACTTTTTACAGGAACTGGGTGTTGTTTTCATGAGAAGCAAGATAAAAACATTATACAGCACAGGATTATGCTTTACACAGGATTCTTGTACCTATGAGGGATACTTGGATTCCAGCGATCTCACTATCTCTCAAGATCAACTTAAAGATGAGTTATCTGAAATCAAAGGTGTTAGTAAGGTAGATATTACTACCCTTACCGCTTAATCCTTTTTTACTTCCTTTCTCCCCTTATTTTCAAAAATTAGCTAATTTGATTTATTTGGTTAGCTCGAACTCTACCCCCTTACTCTTTATTTATTTTTCCTTCTTTTCTTATCAGACTTAAATTGGTAAGGTCATTCCTAAATCATCTGCATTTTCAACATGAATTACTAGATCGAGATTATCCTCTGATGTTTTATACGTTTTATAGGTCTCATAGTTTTATCTACTTTTTTTCATAATTATTTTAAGGATTCTCTAAAAGATGATATTATGGTTTAAAAGCTGATATTTCAGATGTGTGTCTATAGATTCGTTTTTTTTTGTTTCACCAAAAAAAAGAAAAGGATAAATAAAAAGCTAGAGTTTAAAGTTGTATAGATCCTTGTGGAAGATGATTAGTAACATGAGTTTTAGTACCGAAGAATCTGATTATGAGAACTTATCTCTTCTACTACATCCATTACGACGTAAAATCTATTCAATATTAGCAGAGAACCCTGGATCATACTTCTATGACTTGGCCAAGTATCTAGAATTGCCTCAAGGCACCTTAAATTGGCATTTGAAACGGTTGGAAGAGGATAAGCTGATTAAGTCGCTAAAATATGCGGGAAAGCGAGTCTATTATCCAGCTGGATTACGATCAGCAGAAGCTGAACGCATTTTTACAGTTTTAAGGCCAAATACTGCAAAGAAAATATTCAATTTTGTCTTAAATAATCCAAGTGCTTTTCAAAGTCAAATTGCACAAGGAATTGATCCACCAGTTCATCATGATACAGTTCGTTATCATTTGAATAGACTAGAGAATGTCGGTTTAGTAGTAACAAAACGTAGTGGGCGCACAGTTAAAATTTTCCCTGGAGAAGTTGCTGAAAATCTTCAAGACGGGTCTTTAACAGCAATTTCAGATTCTTATGTCCGATTTTTATTAGAAAAACTTCGAGAAGGATGTTTACATCCTGAAGTAATATTACAAAGTAAAAAGCAATTGGTGTTAAGAATTGAATGTCCAAACGGCGAGGATATGATTTTGAATCTCAAAATGAGTGAATGGGAAATTCTCTCTATACCTGAAGAAAAATGAGCATTCTAAAAGGGGATATAGGAATTCTAATCATTCTTACATGATAATGCGATAGAATAAAAAATTCCGAGCGATCTTTCAGCTTTAACAAGGAAACTTCCACTATGGCTACTAGGTTTGATTCTAAAGAATATGTAAAACAAAGATTCCTTACTTTTGGATCAAAATATTTTCCTAAAGATCATTTGAGAATCAATTCCACTAAGCGTAAAGGGTTTAAGATAGCAGATAGTACGCTCTCTCTTATTAAGCAATCTATTGAAATTGTAACAAATGCTCAAGAAACAGGTGAAATTGTTCCTGCATCTACAGCTAATCTGTATAAATATGGGACTATTTTCATTCAGGTTTTTGAAAACTTAGATCAATATCAAGTAATAACTCCATTAAAATCGAGATCTCGGAGAGGACATCGCAAAGAAGTTGATGTTTTAGACTTTGATCTAAAAAAAATAGAATTATTGCTGAAAAAAAGCCCTGATCCTCCTATTAAAATCCAAAAAGACAAAAAAATGATACTAGATATGAAAAAAAATTATTTTAAGCAGTTTGAAAACAATGAATATCAAACTGTACTTGAAGACATACTCATAAAACAAAAGTTTTTTGTTCAGATCGATTCTGATGGAAATAAATTCATAGAGTCTATTTTACGTCAACTAAATAATCTAATTGCAAAAATTACAGAAAAAAAAGATTTATATTCTCTTTTAGTAGAGATCGAAGATGAGATTAGAGAAATTGAGATAAGAATAGCGGAATTGGAAGATGCTCTGCCTAAATTAAAAGATGAAATTGAGTCGTTTCGTAAAGAGAGTGGAATATACACACATCTAAGTGAAAAAGAAAAACTTCTTAGTGATCCTGATTTATCCCTTTTTTTGAAAATCATAACTCTAGGTTTAGAAAAATATGTAAAAATGGTTGAAAGGAGGGAAAATAGAAAGTTAGATCAAAGAGAAGATTTTTTAGGTTTAATTTTAGAACCAACGCGCTTTAACAATTTAACAGAAGATTTATGGCGTGAAATTGTATATATCATTGAATCACATGCGTTAGAACTAATTAGCTCAAAAAGCTGGTTTAAGTTCAAGAATTCAGATGATTTGAGGAATTTTATCGTAAAGAAGGATGTTCTTGAAAAATATGCAAGAATAAGGAAATTGGAGAGTACTCTTGATAGCATTGAGCAAAATCTATCTAAAAATCCTCAATATTCTGAAGATGCTCGTTTAGTCAAAGAGTTTAACGAAAAAAGATCTTCTTATGCAAAATTAAATGAAAAAATACCTGAAGTGAAAGAAAAAATTGATACTCTTTCTCATGAATTAAAAATAGAAGAAGAAAAGGTTTTTACTTATTTAGTTTAGAAAGATCCAAGTATTTTCGTGAGAACCTCGGCAGCTGTTGATTTTTTAGTTTGTTCTATCTTTAACTTCTGTAACTTCTGGTTAATTTCACCATTACTTCCCCCTTCAATATCTGCACGGACCTTTGAGCGTTCGATTTGAGTTTCTAAATCTCTTGAACCTTTTTGGAGGTCAACTAGCCATCTTCGTGCCTTTCTTTCTTCAATAGCTAATTTTTGTTGAACAGATGCCAGTTCTGAGGCATATTCATCACGTAAAGAAGAATAAACGTCATTTGAGACTGCTTGAGCTCGTTTTTTCTCCTCAATTCTTTCAAGTCTCTGTTGCCATTTCTTTTCTTCTTCAGATAGAGTTTCAAGATCCAACGGTTTAGTTTGAAGAGTTTTTTGTTCTTCTTGAAGAGAAGTAACTTTAGATTGAATTTTACCCATCATTTCTGTGGATTCATTCTCAACTATCAGGCCAATTTCGACTTTTTTTGTTAATTCATCAATTTCTGCTAATAAACCTTTCAGATTTTTCTTGATTTGGTCTTTTCTCTGTCTAGCGTACAAAGCATTTAATATATCATCTGGAATCTTTTCACTAGCGTCAGCTGGGAGGGGGGTAGCAGGTCTTCTTGCTGGAGCAGGTGCTTCAGTATAAGAATGAGTAGCTGGTTCTGACCTTGGAACAGGACTTCTTGATCTTTTTATTGGTGTGCCACAAAATCGGCAAAAGCGAGCTGTAACACTTATATCTTTACCGCAATTGGGACAATACGTCGTTTGTGACATGTTATGATCCTTCTCTATTAAGTATTCATCTAACAGAATTAAGCCTAATCAGCCATTAAAAAGACTTCATATCGGCTAACAAAACAAGTTTAAAATTCTGCAATTTAAACTTGAAATACATTTTTTTGTTTAAATAAAACATAGGCTAATTAAATGGCTTCATTTTATTCAAAAAAAATGACTAAAATCAAATACACAATTTAAAAAGTCAAAAACATTTTATTACAAAAACATGGAGTGGACCGGGAGGGATTTGAACCCACGGCCTCCTGCAAACTGGATTGATACTCTAATGAGCACAATTTGCCAAGCAGGCGCAAACTACCAAGCTGTGCTACCGGCCCATTTCTTTCTGGGGAATCTATTCGTTTGATTAGCATATAACACTATTACTAATGAAATTTACATGTAAATTTATTATTATCTAATATTTAGCCTGAATTTGAATTCACAATTAGCTAGAGTTAGATTAAAAAGTTAGACTAAAATTGTTGAATCGGAGTAATAATATTTATTTTCTTGATCTACTCCCATTTTACTTGGAGAAACATCCAATGATGACTGAAATTCGTATTTTAAGTCGTGGAGGTCAAGGAGGGGTAACGAGTGCAAAATTATTAGCGAAAGCTGGACATATCGATAATAAGTTTGTACAAGCGATTCCAAAATATGGTGCTGAACGAAAAGGGGCACCAATCTATGCAGATGTACGTATTGCAGATGAACATGTAAAGATACATGCTCCTGTAATTACATCAAATACACATAGTTGGATTATTTTGGAACCATCCCTAGTTGAAACTATTCCATTTGATGAGCTGAAACCAGGAACTATTGTTATCATCAATTCACAAGAAATTCCTCCTGTGCTTAATGAACAAAAAAATTTGAAGATCGGTAAGGTGGATGGTGCAACAATCGCTAGGGAATGTGGTCTGATTAAATCAGGTACTCTTATGTTAAGTACGACAATGTTGGGTGCCTGGATAAAGGCTACAGATAACTTAGTCAGTTTAGAAGCTTTGAAAAAAGCTACAGAATTACAATTCGGAGTTGGAAGTCTAACAGATTCTAATATTCGATCAATAGAAATGGCGTATGAACAATTTGAATTTGTAAATTAAAACCAAAGGGAATTCAAATGACAAATGAAAATGAAATGAAAGATCCAGTCTTACCACTAGGTAGACCTACTATTGGATCAGCTGGAAATACAGGTACTTGGAGATCAAGTAAACCAGTTTTCATTGAAGAGAAATGTATTAAATGCTATGAGTGCTGGTTAAATTGTCCTGAGGGAACTATTCGAGTTGATGCTGATGAAGAATATCCATATGTCGATTATGTTTACTGTAAAGGGTGTGGAATATGTGTACATGTTTGTCCAAAAGAAGCATTGGAAATGAAACCAGAGTAGGTGAAAAAAATGGTACAAACATCGGAGAAACAAAAAATAGAATTATTAACTGGAAATGAGTCTGTTGCTACCGCAGTAAAACTAGCAAAGCCTCAAGTTATTGCAGCATATCCCATTACACCGCAAACAACAATTGTAGAAACTCTATCGAAGATGGTTGCAGAAGGAGAATTAGACTGTGACTATGTTAATGTTGAAAGTGAACACAGTGCAATGGGTGCAGCAATAGGAGCTTCTCTTTCGGGAGTTAGAACATTCACGGCAACAAGTGCTCATGGCCTTCTTTATATGGGAGAATTAGTTTGGTGGGCTGGGTTAACAAGAATTCCAATCGTCATGCCAGTGGTAAATCGGTCTTTAAATCCTTGGAATATTTGGCCAGATCATCAGGATTCAATGTCGTTTCGAGATGCAGGGTGGATTCAATTTTATGCTAAAAATAACCAAGAAGTCTTAGACCTTACTTTGTGTGCATTTAAAATCGCAGAGCATCACAAGATTTGGATGCCAGTAATGGTATGTTTAGATGGTTTTATTCTTAGCCATACATCAGCTCAAGTTTCAATACCCTCCCAAAAGGATGTTGATGAGTTTTTACCCCCTTTCGAACCATTAGCGATTTTAGATCCAAAAGATCCTTTTGCACATGGATCTTTGACTGATTCTCAAGGAATTTGGGAACAGAGAATGTCTTTGATAGATGGTTTTGAAAATTCTAGAGTGATTATTCCAAAAATCTTTGCTGAATATGCTGAAAAATTTGGTAAACTAGGGAAAAATATGATAGAAATTACAGGGGACATTAACAGTGCCGACATAGCAATAATGGCTTTAGGCACCTTAGGTGAAGAGGCTGAACAAGCTTTAGAAGTCTTGAATGAGAAAGGTATAAAAGCAGTTGTTGTTAGGCTACGAGTATTCCGTCCATTTCCGAGAAAAGAATTAATCACCGCCTTGAAAAAGGTATCCAAAGTTTTAGTTATTGATCGTGCTGTTTCTTTTGGTAATGCTGGTCAAATGGCGATTGAAGTTCAAGCGGAATTGTATACTCATAAGATAGAGATTGAATTTCACCAGATTATCAGAGGTTTGGGAGGAATGGACGTTACATATATGGAGATTGCAGCTGAAGTAGAGAAAATAATGTAATGGAGGAAAAAATAAATGAGTATCAAAATACCACAATTATTAAATCGACCTGATGTTTTATTAAGAGGTAATTTTGCTTGTGCTGGATGTGGACTTTCTATTGCTTATAGAACTACTATATCAGCTTTAGAAAATCCTATTGTTGTGATTCCGGCCTGTTGTGCTTCAGTTATTCAAAGTTTACATCCTAATGTTACCTATAATGTTCCAACCTTGAATATTGCTTTTGCTGCACACGCAAGTGCTGCCTCTGGTATTTCACGCGGTAAAAAAAGGAGAGGTGAAAAAGTAACGACTGTTGTATGGACTGGAGATGGTGGAACATATGATATTGGAGTATCAACTTGGTCTGGGGCTGCTGAACGGAACGAAGATATTCTTCATTGTTGTTATGACAATGGTTTTTACAGTAATACTGGTGCTCAACGGAGTGGTGCGACTCCTCGCGGTGCGGTGACTACTACTACTCCTACTGGTAAAACGGAAAAAAGAAAAAGTATTACTCGAATTATGATGGCTCATGATATACCTTACATTGCTACTGCAAGTGTAGGCTACCCCCGAGATCTCTATACTAAAGTCAAGAAAGCAGCACAGATTGAAGGATATCGATTTATTCTTATTGATGCACCTTGTCCTACTGGATGGAATTCTGATCCTGCAATCACACGAGAATTAGGAAGATTAGCAGTTCAAACAGGATATTTCCCTCTGTTTGAAGTTGAAAATGGAAAATTAACATTTAGCAGACGTAGTGAGCGTGTTCGGGATCCAGAGCGAAGGAAACCTTTAGAAGAATATTTGAGTAAACAGGGTCGATTTAAACAGATGACTTCAGAAGCTATTAAAGCACTATCCAAAGACCTTCAGCGTGAATGGGATCTTTTGGCAAGGTTTGAATAAAACAAAAGAAAAAACCATTAATTTCTGTAAGTTAAATTAAGGTTTTGGAGTTACTTAATTCTCTCTTCTCTTCTTTTTTCGTTTTTTGAAGAAAATACATTTCGGAATTTAGTTTCAAATCCATATCAGTAAGAATCTTCAAGTTACTAAAGGTTTTTTCCCATAAAAACACCATCATCTGTAAAATCAAATTTACGATAATAATCTTTCACTCCTAAAGCAGAAGTAACAAGAATTTTATTATACCCTTTATCTCTAGATATCTCTTCTGCTATTGCTATTAATTTTTGACCAATTCCTCGGTGTTGCCATTCTTGATTTCTAGGTAATTTGCCAATACCGACGAGTTTTCCATAAACATGAAGTTCTCGGATAATAGTAGCTGGAGGATCAATTGTTTCTGGTCTAAAAATATAGGAAGAAGGTTCTCTAAGGCGTAAAAATCCGAATAATGTTTTTTTGTCAACAGTTTCATACGAAATAAAATGCTCTTTTCCGTCAGATGCGGGATACTCAAAGATATGATACTTTTTTTCCTTTTCGATCCATGAAGTGTCATCTAGATTTGTTTGATGGCCAACTTCACGACAACGAATGCAGGAACAGCTTTTCTTACGTTCTATTAGAATTTCTCTAGCTTTTTCCCTTAAATTACCTGAACGAACTCCATCTAAAATCAGATACGCAGGGATATCGCGTTGAATCCGTTGAATTCGTACAAAAGGAGGGGTCTTCGCTTTGATTGAAGCAATGACTTTTGTAACTTCATCTGGACTATATGGTAGATAATTACCACTTTTCCAGAGGTCAAATAGACGGGTATTCTGAAGAACAAGGGTCGGGTAGACTTTTATCGCGTCAGGAAGATATTTCGGATCTGAAAATAATTTTTCAAACATTGTAATATCTTCATTTGGGGTTTGAAAGAGATTTGGCATCATATGGACTGTGACTTTTAAACCACCATCTCTAGCGAATCGGATTGCTTTTTCTACGTCTTCTAATGTGTGATGACGCTGAATAAAGCTTAAAATCTCTTCAGATAAGGTTTGGAGGCCAATTTCAACAAATGTCCCTCCATATTCCAGCATTTTACTTACATGAGGTTCCGTACAGTAATCTGGTCGTGTTTCAAATGTAATCCCTACATTGCGAATCTCGCCGAAATCAGCATTAATTTTAGCTATTTCCAGATTTTCTGATGGAATCCCTGTAATTCCATCTAAACATTCCTTAACAAAATGTTCCTGGTAGTCAGGTGGATTTGCTAAAAACGTTCCTCCCATGATTACAAGATGAACTTTATCTAGAGTGTGTCCGATGTTTTTTAGTTGTTCAAGACGAGCTTCAACTTGTTTTCGTGGGATAAATTCGTTTTGAGCTCCTCTCATTGCAGCAGGTTCCCTACCTGTATAAGATTTTGGTGCTCCAATTACATTTGGACAATAAATACAATCCCCTGGACACGGAGCAGGTTTAGTCATAACTGCAACAACTGCTATGCCACTAATTGTTCTTACTCTGCGAATTTGAAGGAACTGCCTAAGAAAATCTTTATCATATTCAGATAAATGATCTGATGAAAAAATATATTCAAGGATTTCTGAATTACGCACAAATCTCTTCAATCTATACTGTTTTGCAATATTTCTTTTAAGAGTCTCTAATTTCTTTGGAGTTGGTGCTGGATCATTAAGTAGTTCCTGTGTAAGTTCTTTCAGTGCTATTTTTAGCTTTTTTTTGGTAGGTTGAGGCACGAAAAAGTACTCCAAAGATTTATGGAGAATAAGCTGGTAAAGAAAGTAATAAAACGCCGATAGATATGATCGTGTGTATAGTTAGGAGAATTAAAACGTTTTTTTTCTCTCCAATGTTTTTTAAATAATATGGCAAAATCCAATAAGCTGTATAAGGACAGGGAGCAACAATATATCCGTTTTCATCAATAGTAGCTAATTTTGATTCTTGTTTTGTGACAAGATAAACTGAAAATAGTAAGAAGTTCAGAAAATGGAGAGCAAAAAATCCGACAGCAAGACGATCCATATTGCCAATAATGAGAGCTACGATGATACCTGTACCAAGAGTCAACGTACCGGCATCTCCAATCAGAATTTTTGCTGGAAACCAATTAGATTTAAGCAATATTAGATAACCACCTAATAGTGAAGTAACAAATATAGTTACAATTGAATTATCAAGATAAAGAGCTAATAAAAGGATTAAAAATAGAGATATTGAACCGTTACCTGCTTCTAAACCATTGAAGCCAGCAAACATGTTAAATGAATTGAAAGCAAAATTAACAGCTAGAGGAATAACAATAAGAGTGTATAAATTGAGACCCTCAAAAACTAAATTAACTGAGCCGAGAAACCCAAGATTAATGGAGCTAGTTCCAACATTTAATGCCATTAATGGGATTGCGGGCAAAAATCCTAGTAAAACTTTGTCTCGCCATCGAATTTTGAAAACATCATCAAGAAATCCTATCAAGCCAGCAATTACAACACTGAGAAGCCCTGCGAGAAGAGGTTCAAAAAAGTTGGATTCAATTGTTCCAAAATAAAAATCTAGGTATTCCCAAATAAAAATAATAATCAAAATCGTAAAAATAAATCCTAATAAAGCAGCTATTCCTCCTGTTTCTGCAATTATTGGGCGGTTCTTTTTATGCGCATCTACAGTGGTAATACCTTGTTTTAAAGATGCGTTAATTATCCACGGTATAAGAAAACGAGTAATAATTCCTGATGTAACCAATGCTAAGATAGCAACTGTGACTATTGGGGGTGAAAACATAAGAAGAATACCTTCAGAATTTTCCTTTCTTGTCATACAGACGAAAAAAAAAATAAATTAAAAGCATTTAACTATGAGTCCATTGGATAAATTAATAATAATAAGAAAATTGGAAAGCATGGCGAAGAATTCATGAGATGTATTATTCCAGCTGCAGGTAAAGGAACTCGTTTACGACCTCACACTTATACAAAACCAAAGGCACTCCTTTCATTAGGTAATAAAACAATTATTTCTCATATTTTGGACAGTATCGTTGAAGCTAAAATCAAAGATATCATCATTGTTGTAGGATATGAAAAAAAGCAGATTATTGATCACGTTACAGCTAATTATGAGAGTTCATGCAATCTAACTTTCATTGAACAGACTGAACGGAAAGGCTTAGGTCATGCAATTTCTTTATCAGAAGAATTTTTAGATGGAGAACCAGTTCTAATAGCATTAGGGGATAGTTTGTATGAAAATTCCTTTTCTCAAATGATAAATGAGTTCAATAAATACAAAGATTGGGCGGGTGCTATTACTATTAAATCTGTGCCAAATCCTCAAGCTTATGGGATTGTAGACACTTATGAAAATTCAAATCAAGTCAAAGGATTAGAAGAAAAACCCAAAAATCCAAAATCATCAAAAGCTATCACAGGTATCTATATTATTAGAGATTCAATTTCATTAAAAGTAGCACTGGAACAACTTGTTGCTAAAAATCATATTGGAAGTGGAGGTGAGATTCAATTGACAGATGCTCTTCAAATTATGATTGAAAATGGAAATTTTCTTGGTACTATCGATTCAGGGAGATGGTTTGATTGTGGAAAGAAGGAAGCACTTTTAGAAGCTCATCAATATGTTTTAGATCAAATGCCTCAATCAGTGATCGCAAGCGATTTTGATAATACTATTCTGATCTATCCAGTTGCCATACAATCAAACTGTAAAATCTCAAATTCAATAATTGGCCCTTATGTAAGTATCGATGAAGGTACTAAAATAGAACGTTCAATTATCTCATCATCTATCATCGGTATTAATTCATATGTGATGAATACCAGTATTAATGGATCATTAATTGGAGATAAAGTTGAGCTTATTGGAGGATTATCTGATCTCGATATCGGTAATCATTCTAAAATTAAATATCCCTAAGGTGAACAGATGAATGACAAATCAAACAATAAATGAATTTCAAAACCTTATGAAAATTCTTTATGAAGAAAGGGATAGAGAAAGAGGCATTGAAAAAAGTCTAATGTGGTTGCAAACGGAAGTAGGAGAACTTTTTGAGGCTTTTTTAAAAAACAATAAGAAGGTTCTTGAAGAAGAAGTAGCAGATGTCTTAGCTTGGTTATGTTCAATTTGTAATTTATTTGATATTAATTTAAACAACGCTGCTTGGAAAAAATATCCCTCTCAATGCCCAAAATGTAATATGAATCCTTGCAGTTGTGTGTTTTGATTACTTTTCATAATCTCTCTTTTTCTTTTCATAATCCTCTTTTGTCATAATTTGTTTGGCAGGTCTTCCTACTACAACACTATTTCGTTTTATATTTTTGGTTACTATTGAACCTGCGCCGATTACCGCTCCCATCCCAATTTTTAATCCAGGAAGAATAATAGCCCCTATTCCAATCACAACATCATCTTCTACAACTGTTGAAATTAGTTTACTACTAACAGGATATTTATCATTTGCAAATCTAACACCTGGCCCGAGAAATACATTGTCTCCTAAAACGATTTTTGGAGGAATAAAATTACTTGATTGGATTCGGGCATTCTTACCTATCTCCACACCACTATCAAGAACTGTACTACTACCAATTATACTACCAGAGCCAATATGACATTTTTCTCTTATAATCACATTGGTACCTGTTTCTACATTCTTTTCTAGAGACGATGATTCATAAATTATCGTGAATGATCTTATATGACAATTTTTTCCTATTATTGAGCCAGAAGATATTCGATCAAACCTAGTTTCAATAGAAAATTTCTCTTCATTCTTGGAAATTAGTTCTTTTGTTTTAGAACGTACAGGGTATCCTATAATAACAAATGGATCTAAGATAGCGTTTTTTTCAATTGATGATTTTCCATAAATCAATGCATTGTTTGAGATCAATCCAGAATGAATATCAGCATTATCAGATATAAATCCTTGTAACTGTGCCATTTTGCTAGCCTCGAGGTTCATGTTTTTCAGATGAATCTATTCCTAAGTTAACAGGTATCTGTTCGGTAGATGTTGTTTCTGGAGGTAAAAGAACATAAACAAAATAAGAGATCGCTGTAATAGCAAGAAAAACTAATATTCCAGTTTCACCTTCTAAAATCTTGAATGGTAACATAGGTGAAAAAAAAGTAACCATAAAAGTTATGGTTATAGCAGAGAAAAAAGAGATTACAAGTCCACGAAGTACGTTAGTCATATTTAAAATCTTCTCCTTTATTCAAAATTAACTTCTTTCTTTAATTTTCAATGAAAAATCTAATGGTGTAACAGAATGAGTCAATGATCCTAATGAGATAATATTTACTCCAGGAATGATGTAATCATCAATAGTGTGTTTAGAAATTCCTCCACTCACCTCGATTAAGGGTTTATCATGCTTTGAGATGTCTTGTACTATTTTCATCGCCTTTTTTATATCATGTATAGAAAAATCATCTAACATTATTATTTCTGGAGAAAATTTTAGTGCGATTTTTAATTCAACCAAATTCTCTACTTCTATATCTACTTTTTTCGAAAAAGAGGCTTTCTTTTTGGCTTTTTTCAGTATTGTTTCAATGGCTTTATCTCCAAGCAATTTTAAGTGGTTTTCTTTAATCAAAATAGTATCAGATAAACTCCACCGATGAGGGTCACCTCCTCCAATTATAACAGCGTATTTTTCAAAATATCTAAGTCCTGGAGTTGTTTTTCTTGTTGCAGCAATGATAATATCAAGACCTGATTGTTCAATCTTTTTCACAAACATACGCGTTTGTGTGGCTATTCCTGAAAGATGCATAACCAAGTTAAGTATTGTACGCTCTGAAGTGAGAATTGGTTTACTTTTTCCTCTTAATTCTAATACAATATCCCCTGTTTTTATTGATTCACCATCCTTAAGTAAACAGTTAACATGAATACCTAAAACTTCAAGCAGAATCTTCACAAATTTCACTCCACATACAATTCCGTCTTGTTTAGCTATTAAATTGGCAATTACTGGAATATTTGGAACCAATTCGTTTGTAATGTCTCCATAATCAATGTCTTCTTTTAGGAATTGAATCAATTTTTGTTCAATTAGCTTTTTTGGGATATATGCCATTAGTTTATTCCTCCATTTATGATGAAAGTTCAATCATTCGTTCAATTGCTAATCGTGCACGCTTTGCAATATTAGAAGGAACTTGAATTTTGAACTGATCTTTAAGAAGAGAAAGATAGAGATTGTAAATGGTAATTTTTTTTTGTTGAATACATATAGCGTCTTGACGTGCAGGTAAAAATGTTTTTGAGGGAAATTCTATCCTTAAACGGTCTATTAAGCCAATTTCAGTGGCTATAATGAATTCATCGGCCTTAGAGCTCCGAGCTTCCTCAATCATCCCAGATGTTGAACATACTTTATCAGCTAACTTCTGAACAGAAGGATCTGCCTCTGGATGTACAAGGATCTCAGCTTCAGGGTGTTTTAATTTTTGCCTTTCTATATCTGAAGAGGTAAATTTTCTATGAACGTAGCAATGACCAACATCAGGAAAAGGTATAATTTCCTTGTCAGGTGTTTTTTGCTGAATATACCAAGCAAGGTTACGGTCAGGACCAACCAAGATTTGATCATTTTCTAATTGGGAGATTATTCTCGTTGCATTACTAGAGGTAATACAAACATCAGCCATTGATTTAGTTTCAGAGGTTGTATTTACATAAACAGCAACACTTGCATTCGGGTAACGTTTTTTATAGATATTCATCTTTTCTGGCGATAACATATAAGCCATAGGACATTTCACAGCAGAACTAGGGATTAAAACTGTTTTATCAGGATTTAAAATGACAGCTGTTTCTGCCATGAATTCTGCACCTGCAAAAACAATGATATCACAATCCACATTGCTTGTTTTTTGAGATAATTCAAGGCTATTACCAGTAAAATCAGCTAATTGCTGTACTGATGGGTCTTGATAATTATGTGCAAGTAAAAGAACATTCTTCTGTTTTTTGAGCGATTTTATTTCTTCCACAATATCAATAGACAATTTTATTCTCTCTAAAAGCGCCTTTTAGTAAGGTAATAACTGAGATGAATTTTTCGGATTAAGCAGATATAAATTTCTAACATAACTTTCTTATTGAAAAACAAAAGAACTGAATGAAGTGGTTTTATATAAGAGGGGAATAATTTATTCAACCTTCTTAGTGCAATAAATGAGATTATGATAATGAAAGTTACTTGCCTTGTATCTGGAGGAAAAGATTCTATCCTCACTTTATGGATAGCGTTACATCAATATGAGGTAGTGGAAATCCTTACCGTAAGATCGAACTGCTCTGATAGTCTTCTATTTCATTTACCAAATTGTCAATATGTAGCGAAGATTGCTGAAATGCTTGGGATAAGACATAGAGACATTTGGGTAAATACTTGTGATATTAAAGACGAAATAAATTCTCTAAAAAATGCATTTATGGAATCTAATGCCGATGCTGTGATTACAGGTGGAATTCGATCAGATTTTCAAAGAAATAAATTCAATCGTGCTGCAATATTGGCTAATATGAAGTGCTTTTGTCCTTTGTGGCGGTTATCAGCCACAAGATTACTTTCCGAATTATTGAATAATAAATTTCGGATCATAATCTCATCTGTTGCAGGAATGGGGTTAGGAAAAGATCTACTTGGAAAAGAGATTACTAAAGATGTAATTAATTCTCTTCGTAAAAAAGTTCCTGATTCAGAGATATCATTAATTGGGGAAGGTGGTGAATACGAATCATTTGTATTTGATGCTCCATATTTTTCATCACTGATACAAGTTCTAGAATCAAAAATTATCTGGGATGAATTTCGAGAAGAGGGATATTTCGAAATCACAAAGGTTCAACTAGATCCTAAATGAAATAAAGAGTTAACCTGTATAAGTTAATACTATTATATCAATAGCTTGAGTTCCAATTGAATAACCAATGATGCAATTTCCAATAGCTGCTCCAGCTTTAGGTTTTACTGTGAAA
>JAUUVJ010000112.1 GCA_030589605.1 Candidatus Hodarchaeota archaeon
AAAATCTATTATTTAACAACTAATGGCAAATCCGAGTTGAAAAGAATTGCTCTGGATCTTTTAAGGGGAAAAACTTTAACAACGTTGGAACTTGACCTCGGTTTGTCAGCAAGTTATGTACTACCTGAAACGAAAGTCATTAATGCACTAAGAGAACATCAAGCAAAATTACAAAGCAGATTGGAAAATTTGGAACAGGGTTATAAATTTCAAGGGGGGAATAATTTACATTATCAAGCTTGGGGAGTTATTAATCATCATAAATATATTATCCAATCTAGATTGAAGCTTCTTTCTGATTTAATTCAACGCTTAGACAAAATATTAAATGAACAATTAGCATGAACTTCCTCTTACCTCAAATCATTTTTTTGACTGATAATAAGGCGTGATTACCAGCTAAATGCTTTTTCTCTTTTTATTTCTTCGACTCTTATTTAGAAATTAATATATAAAATGTGTGGTCACTATATTTAGACATACAATATAATTAAAAGAGTAATTAATTTATAACTTGAATTATCTTAATGGCTTCCTAGCCTTAGATAAATAAATTTTCATATATTAACCATTTGAGGTGCTACACTTAATTTCTGATGATCTATTCTCAGGTAAACCAGGAGATATCGGTAAAGGTGTTTCCATACGCGAGATTCTACTTCTTAATAAAAGATCTGGACTTCCTATACTATCTCGTGTCTATGGTAGATCCATGGGTAAAGATCCAGTCATGATTGCAGGATTATTGACAGCAATCATTCAATTTGCTGAAAGTTTCAGTGAAAATCTTTCTTTGAATGATATCGGAATCAAAGGAGGATCTCGATTATTTGTACGATCTGAAAATTATATTGGATGTGTTATCATTGTTGAGAATTTTGATATTGCATTATTAAAATCAGAAGAATTCATGATTCTAATCAATGAAATAGCCTCTCGTATTTTTGAAATCATTCGCATGATGTTTGCGTCACATTTCCTTGAACCCCTTTCACCTCTTGAGGAATTACTTGAAATCTCCTATGAAAAATACATTGCTGACTTACTTTCTGATTTAGATGGTACTAAAATGGAATCATACCCTGAAGTAGGATATATTATCGATAACATAATTTTAGAGACAACAATGATGTTTTCTATGAAAGATGAAGAGGTTGAAGAAGCTTTACATGCTATGGAGGAAGAAGATGTCACATATCTGAGTGATCAATATTCAGGAGTTTCCAAAAAGATCGATTCCGATGCTAGAGCAAAATTGAAGGATGCAATTAGTAAGATCAAGATTCTTGATGAAGAGGAGTGATTATCCTAACTTGGTCTTGAACATTAATCTAAAAAATCACCATTCTACAAAATACATAACGTTGGATTTAATAAATGATTATTAAAAATATCTGGATTTTATCAAAAGTCGGTTTGTGTTACTATCATTATGCAGCACCTTATTCTGATTACAACCTCGATGAATCTCTTTTCTCTGGTTTTATAGCAGGTATTACTTCCTTTGCTGCTACCCTTAGTGACGAAAATAAATCTATCGAATTTATTCAATTAGATGAAGATGAACTCTACTTTGAACCGATTGGTGACTTAATTACTGCTTCGATTGTAACTCCTGGGGATGAAAAAATCCAGCCATTTACTATCAAAGTTATGCTCCAATTTATTGGTACTAAATTCTTAGATATGTATCAAGAAAGTATTGATGATTTTCTTTTTGAAAAATCGGATATTAATGAAGAGTTTTCTAAGGAAATACAAAATTTTTTGCAAGATAAGGATATGATGGAGGATATAAAGAGAGAACAATTTCAGAATCTCTTCAATGAAGCGATTAATGGTCTTGTTCCAATAGATTTACTCCATTGGCGCGGGGTTCAACTATTCGCTGAATCTAATACAGAATTGCTAAAAGAATCGATTAATTTAATTGAAAATCTTAACGAAGTTTCGACTAGTTTAATTAATGATAAACTATTGGAAGCTAGAGTTACTGAAGTCCTTCATAAACTTCTAAGGGATTTACGTCAGAATATTATTGAACCAGATCGGAAAAAACTTCTAATAGTATGCAGAGAGACGGTTAGTTTTGAGAATTTGTCTAAAATTCTACTTACTAGAGGAATACATTCAATACATTGTCCCAGCCTCGAATATTTGGTTGAAGTTATCAATACTTGGAAGGATTCTGTTTCATATGATATTTTATTTATTGATGCTAAAGTTTCAAGAAGATCACTAAGATCAATCCATGATTTGGAACTTGAAAAGGATACCAAAATAATCATGGTCGTTAACACAATCCCCCGTCCACCTAGAGGCCGATTAACCAGTAAGAAAGCAATATCCTTTATAGTTCAGGAGACTATTCCAGAATTCAATTGGAAAAGTCCTCTTGTTGATTATATCTTGACTTATTTTGAACATAATTCTTAATCATTAGATTCTAGACTGTTTTGAAAGGTATAGTTTGATATGTCCATTGTTTTATATGAAATATTAAGGAATTTTTAGCCATTTTTTTAATTCATATTATTTTCCTATTATGAAAGGAATGGTTCTTTGCTACACCTACAAGTGTATTTTCGATTACAATTAGCTTTACATCTTTTAGAGAAACAGAAACTGATGAAGCAATACATTCACTAATACTGAGACTAGACATTTTGTAATTATTTAATTATCTGCTTCGATTCATGAGTAAGTCAGTGATTAATATGCTAAGCCCACCTGAACCAAAAAATGAAATATTAGATGTTGTAACTCCTGCTGCAAAGAAAATCTTTCTGATTCTACAAACAGAAGAACGAATGTACGTTAGTGAAATCCGAGAGCGAACAACATATTGCCGTAGAACGATTCAATTTGCTCTTTCTCAATTAGTCGCAGCTGAATTAATTACGCCTGCACCTGACTTACGTGACATGAGAAAGACTTATTATATGATTTCCAGTGCTTAATATTTACTATAAAGGCTGGGAAAACATCAATACTAATTATATGTGTTTAATGACTCAATGACACAAACTTTCTTCATTATTTTGATATAAACATTCAATTTTAACTTTTTAAAGCATTAATCTTTGCTATCGTTCGATTTATCAAGATAAACTTTGATAACACGATATAAGCTAAAAAGAAAGATACACCAAAGTAAAAAGGATATAATTGCAAGTAATCCTGTTTCGATAATCAATTGATTAATAAATGCATCAATTGGATTCATTTCAGTTATAATCATCAGATGACCTGGTTCTCTAGGCCATGGTAAAAAAGATCCTGGTCCACCAGTATTCCATGTAGAACCCCGTGCAAATTGAGCTACTTGATAAGCTTTAACTGTGAATAAAGAAAAGATAAATGTTACAAATCCGATTATACCAATAGAAATTATTTCTTTGATGCCTATATTATTTGATTTCACAATAAAAAAAGCATTATGACTAGTATTTTAGACTATTGATAGCTCTATAAGATAAATTCACTTATAGAGAAGAAAATAAAATGATCTATTAGACAAGTTGATATTTATGTCTACGTAGATCACTCATATCAGGATAATGACTAACTATTTGTGATTTTTCCAAAAGACGAAGCGCTTGCTGCACTGTTCGTCTACTATAGCGTGATTCTTCTGTAATTTCCCCGATATATAGCTGATATTTTTCCTTCAATATTTGATATACAACACGTGCGGAAGGTGGTAGCACATCTAGTTCATATTCAACACTTATTTTCATTTCGACTGATTTTGACATTTTTATTCACCCTTCTTTTTCATTTTTATAATTTTGCTCAATATATATCACACGTTTATCAAGATTGATCAACGATTATAAACGTTTCGAAAAATGACCTCAATACAATCTTTGAAGAAAGTGTCAAAAAATTGTACTACTCCCCTTCTACAGATCAGTTTGTCAAATAATTGTATCAAAAGGAATAAATAAAGGATACAAGAAAAATTAATTACATTTTAATGGTGAACTGTTCTGAAGGATGTTTGTTTTCGCATTAAGTTTTATTGCATCTGGTTCCGATTTTCGCGTTTCGTTCACCTTAAAACCCCAAAAAAAGGAGGATTGATAAAAAATGGCTAGCAAAACAGATGAAATTAACTTAAACGAAAACTTAATTGTGAATTCATCTCCATCTATTCAAAGAATATATGAATTATTACTTATTAATGAAAAAATGACTATCAAAGACATTAAAGATAGAACACACTACAGTCGTCGAACTATTAGTTTTGCACTTCGTCAGCTCATCAAAGCTAACTTAGTAAGGCGTATTCCTAAGCTACTGGATATGCGCAGATACCATTATACTATTTCAGAAAAGTAAATAAAATTTGAAGAATATATGAATTTTTCTAAAATAGAAACAGGTTTACTAGAATCAGATTGGAGTTAACAATGAAAATTATATGATAAATATGTCAGTTAGTGTGAAAATATATTAAAATAATTCTGCTAGATAATTAAATTAATTTCATTGGTTTATCATGATGAGTGGAGAGTTCTTGTACTCCACAAGATGGTCCCATCCAGCACACTAACATTTCTTTTCCATTAACTTCTTCAATATGCATTGGTTTACCGCAATGATTAGGAATTTCTTTTGTTAAATCACATTCTTGACAAACTAATTTATTTTCCATAATTCTTCTCTTCCTCTATCATCT
The DNA here is from genome assembly GCA_030589605.1 of Candidatus Hodarchaeota archaeon. Classification (GTDB taxonomy): domain Archaea; phylum Asgardarchaeota; class Heimdallarchaeia; order Hodarchaeales; family Hodarchaeaceae; genus Hodarchaeum. Next base: position 4,685 of record JAUUVJ010000112.1, read on the forward strand.
TTCTATGATTTGATTATTGCAAAGAAAAGATCGAACCAGTTTTTTATTAATTTTCCAGTTCGAATTTCAGAAATTTAACCAACGAAGATATTTATGGAAGTGAACTACCCATACCTAAAGGAATAGGCTTCCTACGAGTCCGTCCAACCAATTCCCCATGGGAAAATGGAAACTCTCGTTTTATGTTTGGCTGTGTGTCGTAGATAACCTCTGATAGTTCTGGCAGAGATTGTCCGTCCACAGGACATTACGTGATAGCAACTCTCGCAAATTACTTTTCATCACCTGAAATAAGGATCAATTACTGTTGCTTTTCTCTTTCTACCTACCAAGGGAGGTCAGCAATTCGATTACCTTACATAATATTTCTTTGGTATAGTTATAAATCCTTGGTTGTTGAGTCAAAATAATTCTTCCTATTTCCACTTTTGCATTCTATCTAGACCTCTCTTTACATCATATTTGCTCTATCTTAGCAGGAGATGGGTATAAAGTGTTACCATTCATCCCACACCTAAAGGAATGGGACTTCTGGCAATCAATTAAAACTTGTTAATTGGATTATTATCATACTAGAATCTAAAAAAAGTTATAAAAATCATGAATTTATCGAATTAATGATAGTAGTATACTAAATAGGCTTGCGATAATAAGACATATTCCTCCAATAATCGTTACTACTTCTAGTGAAATATCTTGGATTAGAAGCCAAGATCCTACCAAAGATCCTAAGCCAAGAAATACCACCCCTGTAGCTTGTAACCCTCCCACAATTGTTTCGGATTTCATTTGATGATTATGTTCGTGTTTATGAATACTAAATGCAAATGATCCGCTAGAACTAAATCCCATATCTAAATGATTATGTGTATGTGCGAATTCTTGGGATTTTTCAATGCTAAGCGCAGCTTTATTTCGTGAAGGTTCCAAAAATCCTTCCATCAATCCAGCCAAGACCAAAACAACAAGTAGTGCGAGAAAAATACTAATTCCTGGGTAAAAAACAACTACAACTCCTTTCAATAATAGACTTAAAATGAGAGGAACTGGATGTCCAATTCTATCTACAATTTTTCCTGCAAATATCTGGCTAATACCCCAAGTTATATCGCCAGCTAAATATCCGAAACCGAGTAAAACCTCACTAATACCTTGGTTAACTAGCAATATTGAAAGGTTAGGTGTATAGAGTCCATGTGCAAAATCATAGAGACAATAAATGATCATAAGCACCCCAATAGATGGTATCGCAATTAATGTTCGAATCCAGCTAATTGCATGTAAATGTGGTAATTTCCAACCATTATTTTCTGGTGTAGATTCAGGTTTAAAAGAAATATAGAGAAGAATTAAAGAAATAAGGGTAATCAGTGTAGCTAGGTACGAAATAAATTGAATACTTTGAATGGAACTGAGCTTAACAACTTCTAAGAGAAAATTCCAAAGTAAACCTGCAATTCCCTGGCCTATAGCAGAACCACTTAGAATAGCTGCAAATAATCCACCCATTACTTCTCCCTCTCGATCAGGAAACTGTGTAGCAATCGAAATAATCGCCATGAAAAGAAGTCCATAACCAAGTCCGTCAAAAGTTCTTGAAATTGCTAAAATGATCGGATTATTTGAGACACCCATGATAAGCATAAATAGAAAGAGAGAAACACCTCCAAAAAATAAGCGAGATCGATTTGATTTGAAAATCATGGCAACTAAAAGGAACCCTAAAATTTGCCCCACTGCAAATAGAGTACTAGAGTATTGATTTAAAATTTCATTTCCTCCTAGATTTAAGATCTGAAAAGGAAATAGAAACCGAAGACAACCCAAACTCATATGGATTGCTAGTAATACCAAGAAATATTGCTGGATTCGCCGATTAGATAGTAATAACATTGAATTCATAATTAGTTATCCCTATTTCTACCAAATTAATTCCAATTAACCTAGTATTGATGTAATTAATATCAATTTTCGGTTTTATTTCTATGAAAACAAAAGAATTAACTTCAATTGATAGGTTTTCCATAATTCTTGTGATCATTTGAACAATTGAACGAATATTCAAATAGTTTAAATATATCTTCAGTTATTAGTTTATATGAAAGGTTTTGATAAAAAATGGCACAACCATGTAAAACTTTGCATGTTCACCCTGAAAAAGTAGAATTAGCTCGCAAAAAGCTAGTAGAAAATAACCCTTTACGATTAGCAGAATTTTTTAGACTTTTAGCAGGAGAAACAAGAATTAGTATTCTTTTAGCATTAAGCGAATCAGAATTATGCGTGTGTGATCTAAGTGAGGTTTTAAATATGAGCATTTCAGCTGTTTCTCATCAATTACGTCAATTAAAACAAGGTCGTCTTGTGAAATCTCGCCGTGATGGAAAAGAGGTCTATTATTCGTTAGAAATTGAACATCTTAAACCAATTCTACTACAAACATTAGAACACTTACAAGAGGAAGATTTTTGGTAGGGTGAAAAAGTACTGAACCATCAAATCTCTAAATTTACATTAGATGGCCTTTCATGTACGAGCTGTGCTCTCTTAATTGAGGATGTACTAAAAGACCATTTTAAATCCTTTGTACAAGTAAATTTTGCCACTCGTACTCTTTCTATTGCTTCTGATGATTTAGATGGAATAAATACTATTATTTCGAAGATAGAACCAGGAACACGAGCATTCCCTAAAAGTAGAGCAACAAAAAATGTCAGGATTAACAAGGATGATTGGACATACTTACTACATATTCTAATCTCTTTATTATTATTAATTTGGGGAAGTATTTTGCTAATAGATTCAAGGTCACCAGCTTGGTTACTATTTGGTCAAATTATTCTATTATCTGCATATATGATTGCAGGATGGAAGGTTTTATGGAGAGCGTTACTCAAACTTAGAAAACTTGATTTCACTAATGAGTATTTTTTAATGAGCATTGCAACGTTAGGCGCAATATTCCTTCAAGAATTTTCGGAAGCTGTTGCAGTAATGGTTTTTTATACCATTGGAGAATTTTTACAATACAAAGCTGTTAATCGTTCACGAGATTCTATTAGTAAATTGATAGACCTCCGCCCAGATGAAGCTCATGTTGTACAAAAAAATGAAATTACAACACTTCCCATAGAGGAGGTTCATCCAGGTGATATAATTCTAATTAAACCTGGAGAACGAATACCGTTAGATGGTACAATAGTTAAAGGTAAAACTACTTTGGATATGTCTGCAATAACAGGGGAATCGCGACCTGTACGTGTTAATCCTGATATGGATGTATTATCAGGATCAATAAGTAGAGATAGTATTCAAATTCAAGTTACTTCTCCTTCCCATGAGTCAACAGTAACACGTATTCTTAATGCTGTTGAAAATGCTACTGCCAATAAATCGCAAACAGAGATGTTTATCACACGATTTGCACGAATATATACTCCTTTCGTTTTAGTTGGTTCTTTACTTCTTGCTGTAATCCCTCCTTTCTTATTCCAACAACCAATGGAAATTTGGATCTATCGTGCTTTAGTGATATTAGTTATTTCATGTCCTTGTGCTTTAGTTGTTTCAATACCCCTTGTTTATTTCTCAGGAATTGGTAAAAGTTCTCATGAAGGCATATTGCTGAAGGGGGCTAATGTAATTGATTCCATGACCAATATTTCTGCTGTACTTTGGGATAAAACAGGCACATTAACTGAAGGTTCATTTCGTGTCATTTCAATAATTCCTGCTGATGGTTATAGCGAAAAAGATGTTCTAGCTACCGCCGCTCTAGCTGAAGCTCATTCTACTCACCCAATTGCTATATCAATTAGAGAAGCATATGGAGATGAATTAGATCTAAGTAAAATTGAGGAATATGAAGAATTACCTGCTTTAGGTATAAAAATGAGAACATCTTCTGGGGATCAAATTATCGTTGGAAATGACAAGATGGTTCATCATATCAATTGTCCTCATTCGGAGTGTATTGATGCAGATACAGCTGTCTATGTAGTAAAAAATAGTGTTAATATTGGTTGGATCATTATTGATGATCAAATCAAGAAAGATTCATTTCTCGCTATTAAGAATTTGAAATCAATTGGTGTGCAAAACATTGCTATGTTAACTGGGGATACGAAAAAAGTTGCAGAACGCGTTGGAGACGAATTAGGAATCATTCAAGAAAATATTTATGCAAATCTTAATCCAATTAATAAATTAGAAATTCTAGAAAAATATATTCATGAATCTTCAAATAAAGGTTCTGTTTTTTTCATTGGTGATGGAGTGAACGATGCTCCTGTTATTGCAAGAGCAGATGTGGGAATCGCCATGGGTGGGATTGGTTCAGATGCCACTATCGAAGCAGCTGATTTAGTTATTATGGATGATAACCCATCGAAATTAGGGAAAGCTATAGATATTGCGAAGCGAACTCACGCGATTGCAAAACAGAATATCATTATGGCATTAAGTATCAAAGCTTTCTTCATTATAATGGGTGCAATGGGTCTTGCATCGATGTGGGTTGCAGTATTTGGAGATGTTGGGGTGACAATTTTAGCTATCCTTAACTCTCTTCGTTTATTAAGATAACTACCTTTCAATCAGTTTTATAGGAATCTTCCACTTATTTTTTGAGTTCATTATTATTTGAATTTCCAAATCAATATTAATTGGCTGTTAGATAGTTAACTTCAATCACTATATGAGGTGCTCATAATCGCTGTAGAATATGGTATGTCATTAATAGACGAATTAAAAGGGGTTCTAGCTAGACGCAAAAACGTTCTCGAAATTTTTGGAACTTACAAATCAATGTATGATGAGTTACTTCAAGGATTAGCCCATAACTATAATAGTGACATTGATACAGCTACCTCAGCCTTTTATCTAGCAAATTACGTTATGGATAATGTCCAAGGTGATAGTGGCAGATTAGATGATGATGAACGAGTTCAACATGTCTTGAAAAATCTCATCAAAGCAAAAGAACATTTAACTGTTGATTTTGAAACCCTTATCAACATATATTCTTTGATCTTCGACTGGGCTGTTAAAATTGAGAAAGAAATGGTCAAAAACGCCCGATTGCTTATTGATCCTAAAGTAATTGCCACTAATGTTGTAGATATATATGCTATACCTTTATTTTCTTTTTTACGAAAACTAATTCCTAAATTAGATCTCAGATGGGCAATGGCCGAACTTGACGCATCTTTGCGAAAAAAATTTTCAGGACCAATATATGATGAACTAATAAAACATTATACAATTGAATCAATGCAACCAAAATTCTACTTTGACGCAGGATTCTATATTATTCGAAAATTTGTTGATGATTATTTCAAAGAAAAATTTGGAGAAGGGTATGAGAAATTAGAAACAATGGGTGATGTTGGTAGAAAACCCTTTGATCATTCTTGTTCAATATTTTACGATATAATCTCTAGAGATTTATACACAAAAGTAGCTAAAGATGATCAAATAATACTTGATGATGAGCTACTGAATGAATTGAATAATTCGCTTTTAATCAATAAAATTTCCAGTAAACCTGAAAACCCCTACAAATTGTTATTTGCAAAGTACCATATCAAAATAAAGGTTCAAGGGCAGAGAACTGAGGAAAGATTTCTTTACATTGAAAATTTTGAAGAAAGTGAAGCTGATTTTCAATATGACGAATTACTAGGGATATGGAATTATTACCTTCTCTCTGAAGAAAATGTGAACCTTCAATCTATTATTTCTTATTCCA
>JAUUVJ010000352.1 GCA_030589605.1 Candidatus Hodarchaeota archaeon
AATTAATCCAAATGGAGAAAAAATATCATTCAAAATTAGCCATATAAAATGACTTTCAGAGCAATACACAATATAAATTCCACCATGAAACAAAAACTCAATAGATATAATGATCATCAATAAAACTGGATAGATTATTATTACAATCTTTTCGCTTTGTTCGATTTCAGACCATATTTTCTGACAATATATTGACAATATTGAATGATTCAAATTGGAATATTGAAAATCAGGAATAAGCTATTTTTTTTTTATTAGTGAATGAAATCGCATAAATGACAGTAATATTATTATCAGCAGTAATATTAATAATTGGAATTAACATTTTACGTACAGAGTATGGCGTTAACAGCCGCTTGAATTACTTCAATGATCAATTATTTTTCAACGATTGAGTTTACTGACGCTTTGGAGAGCAAGTTTTATGGATGATTTAAGGCACAAATTACGAATAACAGAGAAAAATCTAAATGAAATTAACAAATACCTATTAGATGATAGTAATCCAATAATAAATGATTTATTGGGTGTAGTAGCGAAATATGGCGGAATATCTGAAATTAATCGCAAAGCAGAGAACGCCCGACAGATGGACAACCTAATAGAACAATTAAAAAAAATAAAACCCGAATATATCAAAGATCTTGATTGGTTGAGCAAACAACGTGATCAAAATGCATTTATTTCTGTAGATGATTATCGTCGCAAAATACTAGGAAATAAATTAGACGATTTTCATTTTGATGAGTCATTTGCTGTAACTTTGGAACTATCAGCTTGTCAGTATTTTCCATTTTTAATCGAAGGAGCTAAAAAAGCTATAAAAAATCAAGAATTGATGCCTGGACGAGTAATTCGTGTTAGACGGATGAAAGAACAGGAAGAAGATGGTGATTTACTAGCCATGTCTGCTGCTATGCAGATTATCGGAGCTACTTATGTTGAAACTCTTGATACAAAGGGTACTGCTCCTGGCCCAGATGGGGCACCTGTTAATGTTCATTTAGGAGGACCTGATACTATTACTGGTTATTTTGGAGGAATTGGCCAACCAAATGATTATGCACTGAAATGGATTGATGAATATCTCTATTATTACACAAATTATGGAGTTAGTCAGGTTTTAAATATAAATCCCGGAACAGTGCTTCTTGGGTACTTTCTCTATAAGCTTGGAGTTAATAATGAGTTTAAAATTAGTGTTTTTATGGGTAATGATAACCCCTATTCTTGTCTTTGGACTCTTCTAACTGCAAAATTATTTGCTCGTGATGATGGAACTAGTCCATTGATTGGATTTAATCTTTCAAATTCAGTAGATAACAAAACGATTGAACTAAGTGCAGAAATTCGTAACTCATTTGATTTTGAAACTGTAGTAAGATTAGAACATCACATTATTGAAACTTGGAAAAGTATTGTTAGGCAACCATACGATCGAAGAAGTGAATTACTTGAAATCGCGCCAAAAATTAAGAATATTAGTGCAAAACATGAAGGTGGCAATGTTGAAATTGAAAAAACCAGAGATTATCCAACAGATATCTTAGATTATTTCAGATCAAAAGAAGACGTTCTTAAAGCAGGCCATATGGAATCATTTCTAATTAATTACTTAGATCGACACGATGCAGTCAATTCTACTGCAAAAGCATTAACAGAAAATGGTTTAACTTTCATTGCTGCACAGAATCTTCATCATCGTTAATCTAGCTAAAACAAAACCCCTGTGTGATCCTAGTGATAGATTATGATAGATTATGATAGTTTACGTACTGGAGCTGGAATTTTCGATGTTCTTTCGAAAGCTAAAACTCTTGAACGTGAAGGTAAAAAAATCTTACATTTTGAAATTGGTCAACCTGATTTTCCCACTCCAGATCATATTAAAGAAGCAGCAAAACAAGCACTTGATGAGAACTTTACTGGATATGTTGCTACCTCTGGAATCCTAGAACTCAAAGAAGCAATTCAAGATGAAATAGAAAAAACAAGAGGATTTCGCCCAAGTCTCAAACAAATATCAGTAATTCCAGGTGCTAATACAGGAGTTTTTTACGCATTACGTGCCGCAATAGGAACAATTAAAGATGAGATTATCTATCCTGACCCTAGCTTTCCTACATATAGTGCTGTAATTAACTTCTTGAATACAAAAAGAAAGCCAATTCCTCTTCATGAAAGCAATGAATTTCGATTTAATCCCGATGATATTGAAGAGCAGATTTCTAAGGATACAAAATTGATTATTATAAATAGTCCAATGAATCCTACAGGTTCTGTTATGACAAAAAAAGAGATATCCCAGGTTGCAGAATTAGGTGAAAATCATAATTTGTATATCTTAACTGATGAAATTTACTCAAAAATGATATATGATCGAGATTTTCATTCTCCGAGTGTACTAGATGAAGCAAAGGAACGAACAATAATTCTCGACGGCTTTTCAAAAGCCTATTCTATGACAGGATGGCGACTTGGTTATATTATTGGTCCTGAATCATTGATTGAAAAAGTTAATCTTTTAATTGCCACAACAATCTCGTGTGTAAGTTCCTTTTCCCAAAAAGCAGGTGTTACAGCTTTAAAAGGCCCTCAAACCGATTTGAAAGAAAATATGCAAGCTTTCCGCAAAAGAAGAGATGTAATAATAAAAGGTCTGAATGAAATACAAAATTTCTCTTGTGTTACACCTCAAGGAGCTTTTTACGCTTTTCCAAATATAACAAAGACAGGAATGTCATCAAAAGAACTTGCAGACCATATACTGTATGAAGCTGGTGTAGCATGCTTACCTGGCACAATATTCGGAAAACATGGGGAATGTTTTCTCAGATTTTCCTATGCTACATCAACAGATGTTATAAAAGAAGCAATTAGTAATATTAAAAATCTTTTCAATAGTTGATATTAGTTATATCAAAGGAAAAACCACTCTAATAAAGGTAAAAAATAATGACAGAATTGAAAATTGCATTAATTGGATTTGGGGTTGTAGGCCAGGGGTTAGTAGAAATTCTTCTTGAACAGAAGAAAGAATTGAAAGTGAAATATGGATTAGAATTTTCGGTAGTAGCTGTTTCAGATACAATTAAAGGATCAATATATGATGAAACTGGACTTGATATCCAAAAACTATTGGATCTAGTAAAAGAAACGGGAAATATAAACGATTACCCTAATGGGGTCAAAGGGTGGGATAGTTTAAAAACAATAAAGGAGACAAATTCCAATCTTATTGTTGAGGTTTCTTGGACTGATATAAAAACTGGTGAACCAGCGATATCTCATGTTAAGGCTGCACTAAAGTCTCAAAAGCATGTTGTGATGACAAATAAAGGACCTATAGCTTTAGTAGCTAGAGATTTGTTGTCATTAGCAGAAGCAAATAATGTTCAAATACGGTTTGAGGGAACAGTTCTTAGTGGAACTCCAGCTATCAATTTAGGATTGAATAACCTAGCTGGGTCTAAGATTTCAAAAATAGCTGGGATCGTGAATGGAACAACAAATTACATCCTAACGGAAATGGAAAAAGGGTTAGGCTATGATGAAGCTTTAAAACAAGCTCAAGATCTTGGATATGCTGAAGCTGATCCAACAGCCGATGTTGAAGGATATGATGCTTTAGGAAAGATAGTTATCTTAGCAAACGTAGTTATGGGGGGAAATCTAACTAAAGATCAAGTTCCACGTCAGGGTATAACAAAAATCACTGTTAAAGACATTGAGGATGCTAAAAAAGAAGGAAAAAGATGGAAACTAATTGCAGGAGCAGAATTCAAGAAAGATAACTCTATAGAGGCATATGTTCGTCCTGAAAAAATTCCCTTAGATCATCCTCTAGCAGCAGTTACAGGCCCAATAAATGCTTTAACATATACCACCAAATATCTAGGAGATGTAACCATTGTTGGTCCTGGTGCAGGACGGGAAGCTACTGGTTTTGGACTACTGAATGATATTTTAGATATATATCGTTACATAAAAAAATAACAAGTTAGATGTTGTGATTTTTGATGGGTTATATGGGTACATATCTAGATGTTGATCTCTCTACAAAGAAGATAATAAAATCTTCTATCAAAAAAAAAATAGTGGAAAAATTTATTGGAGGTAAAGGACTAGGAGCTAAACTTCTGTACGATAATTTAGCTCCTGGCATTAACCCACTAAGTCCAGAGAATGTTATTTTGTTTATGACCGGACCACTTTCAGGAACATCTGTGCAAACATCAGGAAGGTGGTGTATTGTGACAAAATCTCCTCATACTGGAATTTTCCTCGATAGTCAAATAGGAGGTAAATTTGGTCATAGGCTGAAAAGATCTGGATTCGATTATATCTTAGTACGAGGAAAAGCTGAATCTCCAACTTATTTAGAGATTTCTTCAGAAGAAGTAAATTTTCGATCTGCAAAAGATTTATGGGGAAAGGGGACGTATGAAACAGAAAGATTATTGAAAGATAAAAATCCAAATTCTGAAATTTGTTCGATAGGTCCTGCAGGTGAAAATCTAGTTACCTTTGCAAACATAATGACCGATCAAACCCATATGGCAGGTAGAGGTGGAGCTGGCGCCGTGATGGGGTCAAAAAATCTTAAAGCTATTGTTGTTGGCGGTTCACTTTCAATTCCATCACATAATCTCGAAAAATTCAAAACTTTAACCAAAGCTTTTACTAAAAAAGTTCGAGCAAACCCTGGTGTAAAACGTCGTCATGAGATAGGCACCGTTATGTGGGTAAAAATGGCGAACGATGCTGGTTTTCTTCCAACAAGAAATTATCAATCAGGAGTGTTTGAAGACGCTTCTTTAATCTCAGGTGAACGGATGCGTGACGAATTTGTCATTGGACACACAGCTTGCTATAGATGTGGTATCGCTTGTGGAAAAACAACACGTTTTGATGAAGG
>JAUUVJ010000395.1 GCA_030589605.1 Candidatus Hodarchaeota archaeon
GTTGCGGTTCCTTTGGTATGGTATACTCAGGGTCAGATTCAATTTCCAATTGTTGGTATTCCGGTTGAGGCGCATGCTCAGGTTCAGATTCACTATACACGGGTTCGTATTCAGGCTCAGGTTCAGAGTATTCAGTTACTTTAGGTTCAGAAATATCTGAAACATCTGTTATTCTCGTTGACTGATTCTTAATTATTGGTACTGAGATCGCTTGATCAGTCATCTGACCTAAAATTCCAATTAATGCTCTAGCTTCATCATACTCAAACTCTAAAGAAAAATCTTCGCTAGTAATTGCAATGGATTGTAATTCTCTTCCTAATATGGTAGCTTTCAGACATATAGGAGGACCATCCCTTTCTAAACACCACGTAATTGTATTTTTATTTTGATATTCAATTTCCAAGAGAGTTCAACTCCTATTGACCTTAAATACTTTTTAAGAAGTCGCTAAATAATGTTATAAATTCAGCCATCTCATTTTGCTGAAAAATAAGCTTATGGTCATCTTTTTCTATAACTAAACTTTTACTACCGTCACCCTGCGTAATAATGCTAAGATTAACTTTTATTCCCGATTTCATTTTCAAACATGTAGATGTGGCAATTGTTTTTTCAGCAAGTTTCATGATATTACCCTCTTTTTTATTATATTTAATTGCTGCCGTATAAAAAAAAAATAATTTTGCTGCTATTTTCTTATGATTCTTCTTTAAATGAAATTAGTTTTGATCCTGACTTATTTTACCAATCGAGGCTTCATGTGACATCTCTAAATCCGGTTTTTCTAGTTCTGGGATCATTAAAGGAAAAACATTGCTAGTTAATATTACCAATCGGCTTACTTCAGATTCTCGAACAATTTTATAATTAGTTAACCCTTCTAACTCTTTTGCAAAAGAAATAATACTATTATGGGAGGGCATCGCAGATCTTGGAATTCTTTTTTCGGTAGCACCTACGTGTACAACACCTTTGACTTCTATAAAGGAGGGGGTCATCACATTAATCATTTCCGCATAACCAGCTGGATCTATCAAATTTAAACCTTCAGCTACAGTTAAACGTGCAACAGTTCGAAAGGGTACTCCCTTTCCTATTAAGCGAAGCGTTTGCCAAATACTCTCAAGAGCTTTATCCTTATCAAGAGGACGTTGGATTTGCAGAAAATTTTTCAAACCTGGAGTAGGAAGAGTCACATATAATTGGGTTGGAAAAGATTTGCTTTCAATTATCTTTTCTAATGTTTCTGGAATACTTCCATTAGTGACAATAAAAACTGTTAAATCACTGTTTTTTAATTCTTGTATTAACTCAGCAATCCATGGATAGAGAAAAGGCTCACCAGTCAAGGATAACGTTGCATGTTTTGGATTCATAGCCTCCTCATATTTTAAAGTATCAATATATGGCTTATACCCACAAATAATCTTCTTTTGACTATCTATGATAGCTTTTACAACTTCCTTTGGATCATCAAAAATGTCGTGTAAATTTGTTAGTTGTTTTTTCTTCAGGTACTCTTTGTACATATTAGGTAAACCGACATCTGATTCATGTATTCTCCAACAAAATTGACATATGAAATTACAAATCAAAGTAGGCGAAAATTGAATACAACGATGTGATTTTATTCCATAAAATTCCTTATAACAAAATCTATCCTCTCGTAATGCATTATGTGTCCAACCACACTTCTTAACTGCTGTATTTTTACCTGAAAGCTGATATTTTTGTTTTTTCAACAGTTTTTGCATTTTAGGATTTGAAAAAGACATTTTACTAACCATTAAGGAAGAAGTAACATGATTTTTGTAAGATTTAAGTAGAATTAGAATCCATTTTCATTTAAATAAAAAAACATAATATATAGCTTATTTGTAAAAATCTAAGAAATCCTGGTCTTGTTCGTCAGGATCATGAGGATTTAAACAAATTCTAAAAAGATCCCATATCAATTCACTCGCATAACGACCACGAGGAGTAAGTGCATATAAGTGCTCGAATTCTTCTTTGCCATTCTTTTTATAAAGAAATCCTAGATCCCTAAGCGTATTTAGTTGAGCTTTAACTTTAGGTGGAGCACTATTATGGTCAATCGATGAACATATCTGTTCGAAAGTCTTACCTGTGGGATTCAAATGTAGAAATTGAAGTATTAAAAGAGTGTACTCTTTTTCGAGTAATTTGAGAGGATTAATTTCCAAGATTGATCAGATATCCTAGAGAAACCCCTCTTTTTTAAGGATTAACTATTATTTCAACATTAGCAAAAAGTTTTACACTGATAAAATGGAACTAGAAAAATCATGGAAATTTCTGATACTATGACTTTGGTAAGATAATTGTCACAGTTGTTCCTTTTTGTCGTCCAGGAGAGGAAATACTTATTGTTCCACTGTGTAAATCCTCAACGATCTTTTTTGAAATCGAAAGGCCTAGACCAGTTGAAGTTAGGCCAGGTTCAAAACGAGTAAATGGGTCAAAAGCCTCTTTCAAATGTTTCTTTTCAAAACCGAATCCATTATCTTTAATTACTATTTGTATGATTTTCTCACCCTTTCTACTCCTTTCTTCTACAAATAATTCAACTAATCCCGTGTCCTGAGGAGAATATTTTACAGCATTATCTAGTATATTTTGCAAGACCCTTAGTAATAGTTCTCGATTACCTACAAGCTCTAGGTTTTCGGGAGTAAATGTTTCAACTTTTTGACCTTTTTGAATCATCTGAGGTAAGACAGTCATTTTAGCATCTTGAACTAGTTCAATTAAGTCAAATGTTTCACGATGAGTAACATAATCTGATCTATCGTATCGTTCATATTCCAGAAGGCTTTCAACCATTCGTGCTAATCTCTTTGAATTTGATACGATTATTTGCAAATGTTTTTGCATTTCTGAAGATACATCACCTACCAATCCATCTCTTAATATTTCAGCAAAACCTTGAATTGCTGCAAGAGGTGACTTAATATCATGAATCACTGTAGAGAGCATTTGTGACTTTTGATCATATCGACGCTGTAATTCTCTATATTGAAGCAGGGATAAAATATCAGCAGGAGTCTCCTGATATGGAGTACCAGATTCATCTTTTTCTAATGATAGCATTGTTGCTAAAGAAGACTCCAAAACATTATTCTGTGTAGTAGCAATAAATAATTCTTTATGTAAATGATCCTGTTCAAGAGAATTCCTTTCTAATTCTTCAATAAGTATCTGTATCGGTTGATAAAGATCTCTAACATTTGAAGGAAAACTACTAGGGTTATTGGGATTATAGTAGAAATTTGGATGAATATGAGTATTTTCAAGACATAAAAAGGGATATCTCATTGCTAGCTCGTTCGCTAATTTACTCGTTAAGTTCCCCTCAAGAAATATGAAAAATAGTGAATATCTATCTTGAAGTTTAGCTAAGTTCTTCTCTATATTCTGTTCGAGAAACTCAATAAAACTTTTTGTAATTTTAATTGTAGAAATATCAACAAAAATGTTCTGTTTCCCTTTTTTCATTGGGAAATTGTTGAAAATTTTCTTGAAAAGAACTGGAAAATCAGTATTCTTCCATTTAATAGTTATTTTCTTAGGAACTAACAGGTTTTTTATTTCAAAACCATTTTTCATAAAAGCACTTAATTCAGTGAAGCGTTTCTCAGTATCTGATAAAATAAGTAAAAAACGCTGAATTTCTGTTTGAGATAATGTAGAGGTTAGGAAAAAATCAACTTCGCTCATTTTTTCGTAAAGACAAAAAACACGTACATTTTTCCTTGTATCCTTCATGCCGAAGGCCCCTATTGAATATATTTGTATAAAGATGGATATAAAAAAAGGGTTCTTATTGATGTTTTAACTGTTTTTCTATAAATACTTCATCGAGAATTTCATTCAAGTCTAATAGGTGTATAAATTTATCTTTAAGTTTTATCTGAAACTCAATTGAAAAACATTCTAAGTGGTTTGGAACTATAGCGAGTTTTATTGTTTTTTTACCTATTGATTTGATTTCGTGAAAACCAATAATCTCATCAAAAACAACTCCAATCACATAAGTGCTCTTCTGGCTCCTA
>JAUUVJ010000020.1 GCA_030589605.1 Candidatus Hodarchaeota archaeon
GCTCTAGTAGCAGGTCCTAAACAAATAATCCCTTGATCTAATAGACACTTTTCAAAATCTATATTCATAACTTCCCAAGTTCTCTTAAACTCTTTCACTGAATGTTTTTCAGGTTTTTCTCTTGGACATTCTTTACATAGAGCAAATTCTTCTGCAATAACTGTACCTTTTGGAGGAAGTTCTCCTGTCAAGAAAGCTGTTACTCCAGCTAATATCCATTTTTTGGGAGGAGGGCATCCAGGAAGAGTATAATCGACTGGAACTACATTGTCAAGAGGATAAACACCATCGAGAAATTCAGGAAGTGTTATTTCCCCTTCTTCTACCTTAAAAGATGTTTGTGGGTAAATTCCTTCAGGGTTAACAGTACTGGGTGTAGTTTTGTAAACACGTTCAAGAATCTGATCTTTAGTTTTCAAGTTGGCAAGAGCAGGAACCCCACCACAGTGTGCGCAGGTACCAAATGCAACGAGGAATTTGGATTTTTTCCGTAGAAGTTTAGCCATATGGACTGCTTCTGAATTTCTTATGCCTCCATTGAAAAATGTAACATCAATTCCGTTGTCTGGCATCGCTTCTATGTCTTTAAGTTTTGTATCTATAGCAACAGGCCAGAAAACTATGTCAGCTTTAGCAGCCACATCAAGCACAGCCTCATCTAAGTCTAGAATAGCAATTTCGCAGCCTCCACAAGAAGCTGCCCAATAAAAGGCTATTTTTGGTTTTTCTTCACTCATTATAATCACCATTACACTGATTTCTCATAATCTCTTTCTTGTAAATGTTTATCCCAATTTAGAGGTCCCAATTCTCTAATGGTTTCTGTAAATTCGTCAAGAGTTAATTTATATTTATTCGCTTCTGATGCGGATATCCATTCAATACGAACTCGTTCTGGTTCAATACCAAATTCTTTTATCACTTTTTGAAGCATTTTAGTTCTCTTGAAGGCACTGTAATTACCATCTTCATAATGACAATCACCATAGTGACATCCACCAATGAACACTCCATCTGCTCCTTTGGTGAAAGCGTCATAAATGAAACTTGGATCAACACGGCCAGAACAAGGAACACGTATTCCAATAACGTTAGCTGATACAGGAATTCGAGATGTTCCCGCTAAATCTGCCGCAGCATGTGTACACCATCGACAGTAAAAACCAATTATTGTTGGATTAAAACCATTTGTTTCTTCTGAACTCATCTTATTTCACCCTTTTAATTTACCTGTTTCAATTATTCCTTTAATTTCTGCTAGGATTGCATCGTCAGAGTAGTAAGCTTGTTCAATTGATCCAGAAGGACATATCGAAACACATAAACCACATCCTTTGCACTTGGATGCAGTAAGTACAGCAACTTTCTTCTCTGTATCTTCAGCAATAGCATCATAGGGACAAACAGAAATACACATCTTACAATTGGAACAGAGATCCTCATCTATCGAAGCTATCGTTGGTTCATTCACAATGTAACCACGAGATAGTAAACTTAAAGCACCTGCTGCTGCTGCTGCCCCTTGGGCAACAGTATCAGGTATATCTTTTGGACCCTGACATGCTCCGGCTAAAAATACCCCATCAACCTGTGTACTAACTGGAGCTAATTTTGGATGTAATTCACGGAAAAAACTCTCAGATCCACATCCAATACCAAATTTGTTCGCAACTTCGTGTGCATCAGGACGAGATACTAATGCAGTACTTAAAATTACGGCATCTAAAGGAAAATGTAAAGGTGTTTGTGTTAAGGAATCTTCTACTTGTACAATAAGTTTTTCTTGGCCACTTTGTTCAGTTTTGATTATTTTTCCTGGTTTCCCTCGGATAAAAATAACGCATTCTTTCTGTAATCGGTCATAAAACTCTTCATAACCTTTGCCAAATGCTCTAATATCAATATAGAATTGATAAATGGTGGCATCTGTTCTTTCTTTAATCAAATGGGCATATTTTAGAGAATACATACAACAAACTCGTGAACAATAAGGATTATAGTTTTCATCACGAGAACCAACACAATGAATAATTCCTACTGATTTTGGTTTTGAATTTGTAAATTTTCCATCTTTTCGAAGGAAAAAATCTCCACCAGTCGGTCCAGAAGAGTTAAGTATAGTTTCCATTTCAATTGCCCTGAATACATTATCATATTCTCCATAATGATAATGGGGAATATTAACGGGATCGAAAGGTTCAAAACCAGTAGCTAAGATCAAAGCACCTGCTTCAACATTTATGAATGTATCCTCTTGTTCAAAATCTATAGATCCAGCTGGACATTCCTTTTCACATATTCTACATTTCCCTTTCAAGAAATAAGTACAATTTTTTCGATCAATAACTGGATATTGCGGAACAGCTTGAGGGAAAGGTTTGTAAACAGCTTTTCTATACTTGAGTCCAACATAAAACTCGCTTGGTATTTTTTTAATTGGACATTCTTCTTCACAAATCCCACATCCTGTACAAGTTACCTCATCAATAGAGCGAGCTTTCTTTCGGATTTTTACATCGTATTTTCCAGGAACTCCAGTTACTTCTTCTATTTCACTATAAGTCATTAACGTGATATTTGGATGTTGTCCCACGTCAACCATTTTCGGAGTTAAAATACATGCTGCACAATCTAATGTTGGAAAAGTTTTGTCGAACCTAGCCATTTGGCCACCTATCGATGGTTCTCTTTCAACTAAGACAACTTCTTTATCAGCATTTGCTAATTGGAGTGATGCTTCTATTCCAGCAATACCAGCTCCTACAATAACAACTCGTGAAGTAACGGGTAGTTTTTCTTCTTCTAATGGTTTTTGAGTCACAACTCTTCTTACGGCTGCTGCTAGAAGTTTTTTAGCCTTAAATAAACTTACTTCGTTATCTTCAGTAACCCAAGTATTCATTTCTCTCAAATTACATATAGATAACATATAACGGTTTAATCCAGCTTTTTCAATTGTATTACGAAAGGTTTTCTCGTGCATACTAGGGGAACAAGCAGCAACGACAACATGCGTTAGATTACGTTCTCTAATAACGTCTTGAATCGCAGACTGTCCAAGCTCACTACACGTATATTTATTATCTCTAACAGCATCTACAAATGGAAGGGTCCTAGCAAAATCCATTAATTTTTCAATGGATATTTTTCCAGCAATATTTGTACCACAATGACAAATAAAGACTCCTATTCGTCCAGTCTCCATGTTAATCATCTCTTTTTTTTATTACAACGCCTCAGCAACTAATTCAGCTATATCCTTTGTTTTTAAATCTTGTTCACGATTTACTCCTTTCACACCATCTTCTAGCATTGTTAAGCAAAAATAGCATGCTGTAGCTAGAACTGAAGCTCCAGTTTCAAGTGCTTCGTTCACTCTTGGTATTGAAAGTCGTTCATTAATATCAGTTTCTGCCCACGAATTACCACCACCGCCACCGCAACAATTGGTGAGTCGACGATTATTCGTCATTTCTACCAACTTTACTCCTGGAATTGCTTCTAGGACTCTTCGTGGTTCATCATACACATCATTATGTCTACCAAGATAACAAGGGTCATGAAAAGTGACATTTGTTTCTGGTAAAGATTTTGTAAACTCTATTTTTCCTTCCTTTATGAGTTGATCTAAGTATTGTACATAATGATATACTTTTGTACCTTTTGGAAGATCATATCTTTTTGAAAAAAAGTTATATGAGTGGGGTGATGTAGTGACAATAACTGCTGGTTGAATTTCATTAATTACAGCTTCATTTTGTGACCTTTCATGATCACTTAATTCTTTTTCACCCATGAAATAAATACAATTACCACAATCTTTTTCCTTATTTCCCATAGTGCCAAAATTAATATTAGCCTTATTGAAAATACTCACAAGAGCGCGAGCAATAGATTGAGATCTCGGATCATATGATGCATTACACCCGACAAAGAAAAGAACTTCTGTTTCTTTATTCGCAATGGGAACATTTAACTCCTTAGCCCAATCACTACGAGCATCAGCACCTAGATTGAAAGGATTACCATATGAATAAAAGGATTCCAATGCTTGAGTATAACTACCAGGAACTTTTTCTCCGGTATCTATAGCATAGGATCGAAGTGCTGCCACAATCTCCGTAATTTCAACTTCTTTTGGGCATAGGTCCTCACAAGCGGCACAAGTTGTGCATTGCCAAAGTTTTTCGAAATCCATTGGTAACGGCTTTAAACCGATTTGACTTCTATGAATGTATTCTCTAGGGTTAAATTTAATTACCATGTTTAGAGGACAGACTCCTGTACACCCAGAACACTGATAACAAAAATTTAGATTTTCTTGTGACATATCAATTATTTTTTTCCGAAATTCTAAATCTGGAACTGCATACCTTGAAAATGAACTCATTATATTCAACTTCTATGTGTTTTACTTTATTTAATCGATCAGTTATAAGAGCTAACAGTTTTCTCTGTTTTGTATGATTTAATTGGTTTGGTTATAAAACCTTTTCTTCAAATAAATAATATTTTTGCTTTTTTTCATGTTTTTAGATTTTTAAAAGCAAAAAATATAAAAATTTCAAATCTTTAGTTACAGTCATTACAGGTTAGCATCTAATTTGAAATAACCACTTTCAAAGCAACTCCAGATAAAAAGACTGAAATATTGTCTATAGTCGTATCAAGAATCCATTCTAATGCCTCTTGGCTGTAAAAAGGTTTTATCATATGAAAAAGACTAACTAAATAGCTTTTGAAGAAAATTCGAATCAATCAACTCTTCGTAGCTATCCCATTCTGAAGTCGTTATTTTTTTATTTTTAAAAATTTAATCCTTTTATAGAAATGATTGCTTTCAACGCAGCCGCACTTGCTTGAGCTAACGAATATTGAGAATCTTTCGGCCCGCTAGCGTTACCTATTATGAATATCCTCTCTTGTTCAACAGCAGAAACATCATCATCATTAGAAACAGTAAAAAAACCTGTTCTTTCGTCTCTTAGAAGTTTCATGATCCTTCCCAATTCATCATTTCCGTCTGCAGGTTCAGCCCCGATTGAAAGGACAACCAAATCAGTTTTATGTTGTAAAAACTCACGAGTAATAGTATTTTCCACTTGTATTGATATTTGTTTACTATTTTTATACTTAAAAACAATTGATGGTTTCACCCTCAAGAACTTCACGCCTAATGATCGTGCTTCTTGGTAAAGAGCCTCATAATTTGAAAATGTTCTCATATCCATGTACATAATCGTCACATCTATCTTTCTATCCAATTCCTTAACCATTTTTGCGAGGTGAACAGTGTAAGCACAACAAAATGAAGAACAGTAATCGTTGGTCTTTTTATCACGAGAACCAATACATGTAATGAAGCTTACCTTTCTAAGAGGGGTATTGTCAGAGGGTTTGCTTAGATTTTGTCCATTTCTAAGCATCTTCACTAATTCAAGTGAATTTATGACATTTTTATATTTTCCATAATGATAATTAGGGATCTTCGTTGCATCAAAAGGTGTGAACCCAGTAGCTACAATAATTGCTCCCACAATAAATGATGCCTTATCAGTATCGACAATAATTTTAAAACCATCATTTACTTTCACTACTGACTTTACAAGAGTATTCATGTATATCTTCACATTTCGAAGGGAGTTAAGAATTTGGAACCAATTTTTAAGAGAAGCTTGAGCATTAACCCCGTAAGGAAAAGTCGATCCTAAATTCTCAAAAGTTCCTCCAAGTTTGTCCTTTTGTTCTATGAGTATGGTTTCAACACCTAATTTACCAAGATCAAGAGTAGCTTTTATTCCGCTAATTCCGCCACCTATAACCAAGACGCTTGTAGACATTCTTTTTCACCTTTGGTTAATTCCAATTTTAATTGGCCCCAAGTTTTTTATTTGTTGAGTAAATTCCGCCATCACTTGAGCAAACCTTTTACCTTCAGATGCGGAAATCCATTCAAGACGGAGGCGACTGGCTTCCCATCCGAGTACTTTTAGAGCTTTTATTGTGTTATTAATTCTTTCTTCAGCTTTTAAGTTCCCTTCTAAATAATGACAATCACCAGGATGGCAACCAGCAACGATAACTCCATCTGCTCCTTTTAAGAATGCTTTAAGAATGAAAGCTGGATCAACACGGCCAGAACACATAACACGTACAATTCGAACATTGCTTGGATACTGAATCCGTGAAACACCAGCTAAATCTGCACCAGCATAGCTACACCAATTACAAGCAAATACAATAATTGTAGGTTTAAAATCATTTTCTATTAAATTTATGTCAGCCTGGGTCATCTTGCATTCCTCTTTTTAAGGGGTCTGTTTTATATCAAGTTGTTCTGTTTTTAAAAGAATAGATTCAACTTGTGCCTCAATGGTCTTATCGGGAAAGTGTTTAACAGTAATAGCTGTTACAGGACAAGTAACAAGACAGCTACCACATCCTTTACAAACCCCTGGGTTAACATAAGCCTTTACTGTTTTAATAGTCTCTGTTTCTAATTCGATAGCCTTTACTTCCAGTTCAATCGCTTTATAAGGGCATATTTCTTCACATCTACCACAACCTCGGCAAATATCTTGATCTATTTCAGCAATTGCTCCCTCTGAAAGAAGGTACCCTGGAGCTAATAATGCCATTACTCTTACTGCAGCTCCACTTGCTTGGTAAATACTCTCAGATGTGAATTTTGGGTAATGTCCTGTTCCTGCTAGAAATATACCATCCGTTGCAAAATCTATTGGACGTAATTTTATGTGTGCTTCAAGAAAGAATTGGTCAGATCCTCTCGGAACCTTAAACATCTGGCTTAATTTTTCATTGGGTTTAGGAACTAGGGGAACACTGAGTACTATCAAATCTGGGTTTATTCTTAGAGTTCTACCGAGCATTTCATCAAAAATTTCAACAGTTCCTTTGATTTTAACTTCAGGTTTTCGTTCATCAGTGTAACGGATGAATATTGTACCAAGTTGTCTTGTTTTCAAGTAATAGTCCTCTAGATCTCCATAAGTTCTTATATCTTTGTAGAGAATAAACACATTAACATCTGGATTACGTTCCTTAAGACGAATACTGTTCTTAATCGCACCTGTACAACAAATCCTTGAACAATATGTCCTTGGAGGCTCACTTTCACGAGAACCAACACATTGTATCATAACTACTGTCTTAGGATCTAATTCATCGAAATTTTCTTCAAGCTCTTTTTGAGTTATAATATTGGATTTTTTTCCATAATTATAATATCCTGAAGGAATAAAAGATTCTGCTCCTGTAGCTAGAATAACTCCTCCGAATTCGATTTTTTGTCCATTTACTATTCCTTTAAAGTTTCCAACAGAACCACTGAGATCTGCCAGTTCAGCACCAGTAAAAAGTGTAATATTTGGGTCATTTAAAACCTTCTTTTTTAACTCCTCAACAATCTCTATACCCTTCATTCCATTGTGGAGTACTGGGATCTTCAAAAGCTCTCCCCCAAGTTGATCTTCTTTTTCTATCAAATAAACTGGATAACCAGCCTTGGAAATATCTAGTGCACTAGTCATTCCAGCACAACCTCCACCTATAACTAAGGCTTTCTGTATAAGAGGTATTTTTTCTTTAAGAAGGGGTTCAAGACGACAAGTACGAGCAATTGCTCCTCGAACTAGATCTTTTGCTTTTTCATTAGCATCTTCTCGTTCGTGCGAATGTACCCAAGACACATGCTCTCTCAAATTAACTAAGTCGAAAAGAAACTCGTTAAGACCTACTTCTTTGAGAGTACTCCTGAATAATGGAGCGTGCGTACGTGGTGTGCAAGAAGCTACAATTATTCGATTAAGTTTATGCTCCTTTATAGCTTCTTTCAGCACTTCCTGAGTATCAGCAGCACATGCATACATTGGATCAGAAGCATATACAACATTCGGAAATGTCTTTGCATACTCTGCTACTTCTTTACAATCTATAACAGACGCGATGTTATGGCCACAATGACAAATTAGAACTCCAATACGAGATTCATCGGTTAGATTGACTTTAATAGGGCGTGGTAACTTGATTTCTTCAATTTGTGTATTTCTTACATCTTTAAGTAAAATAGCCGCTTTAGCTGCAGCACCACTTGCTTGAGCAACAGTGTCAGGAATATCCTTTGGTCCAGAAGAAACTCCACATACATAAACACCTGGTCGATTAGTTTCCAATGGTTTTAAGGGATCTGTAATAACAAAACCATATTGATCGAGATTAAGATTTAAACAATTTTCAAGAAAATCTCTGTGAGAAGAGGGATCCAGACCAGTTGAAAGGATAACCATATCCAT
Organism: Candidatus Hodarchaeota archaeon; assembly: GCA_030589605.1. GTDB lineage: Archaea > Asgardarchaeota > Heimdallarchaeia > Hodarchaeales > Hodarchaeaceae > Hodarchaeum. The sequence continues at coordinate 8,313 of JAUUVJ010000020.1, forward strand.
TTCTTCCGAGGTTACACCTTGAATACCTTCGAAATCTTCATATTTCAAGATTAAATTATTATTTTTAGGATTTTCTCGAATTTCACTTACTCGTGATTTGATAAAATTGATTTTAAACTCTTTAATTGCTCTTTGATAAAATTCTTCGAATCCTTTACCAAAAGCTCTAATGTCTATATAAAACACATATACTTCTACAGATGGGTCGTGTTCTTTGGCCATTATAGCCTCTTTGATTGCAAACATACAACATGCAGCAGAACAATAATTTCTATCAATTGACGGATTACGGGACCCAACACACTGCAAAAATGCAATTTTTTTAGGGTTCCTTTGATCTGAAGGACGAATTACTTCTCCTTCAGTTGGGCCTGATGCATTAAGAAGACGTTCAAATTGTAACGTGGTGACGACATTGGGGAATTCCCCAAAATGGAGGCTACTTATTTTCTCTGCAGAAAAAGGATCAAAACCTGTAGCAACAATGACAGCACCAATTTGAATTTCAATTTCTTCGTCTTTCTGATTGTAATCGATAGCTCCTGGATCACAATTTTTTTGGCAAATTCCACATTTTCCTTTTTGAATGTAACGACAGGTTTCAGCTTGGATATAAGCTAGTTTTGGAACAGCTTGGGGGAAAGGAATGGAAATAACTTTCCTAGCAGGCTTATCTCTACCTCTCTTGTCTTTTCTTGTTAGTCCTGCGTTAAAATCATCATGAATCCAATAAGGACACTTTTCTTCACAAACTCCACATCCAGTACATTTTAGCGCGTCAACATATCGTGCTTTCTTGATATATTTCAAAGAAAAATTTCCTATTGAACCTGAAAGACTTGACGGTTCACAATAAGTAAGTAGCTTTATGTTTGGATGACGTTGAACGTCCACTAATTTTGGACCTAGTATACACATTGCGCAATCAAGTGTTGGAAACGTTTTATCTAGCTGAACCATTCTACCTCCAATTGAGGGGTTTCTTTCTATCAGGTGAACAAGAAAACCTTGGTTAGCTAAATCCAATGATGCTTGGATTCCCGCAATCCCGCCACCTATGACTGCAACTGAACCTATTTTTTCTATCATTTATATTCAACTTTTGCTAATTATTCTTGTTTGATAGTTCATCTACAAATATCCCTAATTCTTTCACTTTCAATTGATATTCATGTTGAGGTTTTTTATCTTCCAATACACAATTTAGATGAGCATAGCATTTATTGCATCCTACAACCAGATTTCCATCATTTCCGACAGCTTGAGTAGCTTCTTCCAATTTCCTTAACATTATTGCTCTGGACTGATCATCACATCTAAGCCAAGATGATACTCCACAGCAGATTGCATTTTTCCTGTTGTTTGCTAATTCAATTAAAGATGCACCTGTATTTTTGAGAACATTTCTAGAACTTTCATATTCCTTCATAAAGCGGCCTAAACGACAAGGATCATGGTAAGTAACTTTAGTAAGATTTTCTTTAAATTCAAGTTTAGATTGATGTTGATCTATAAATTGAGAAATATGTTGAATTTTAATACCTTCTAGCTTATACAATTCCTCAAAAGTATAATAGCACTCTGCGCAAGAAACCAACAGCGTTGAAATTCCTGCTTTTCTAATTATTTGTTCATTATACTTCCGAATTTTTTCGAATAATTCAGTGTCACCAGTCCAGTAAGCGTCATGGCCACAACATTTCAATGAGAGTAGATTCGGTTTGATTCCCACTTTATTAATCAAATTCATTGCACTTTGCCCTATTTGATGAAATTTGACTGTTTTTAAATTTAAAAATTGGTCGAAAAGATCTACACACCCAGGAAAATAAGCAATACTAGATTCTGAGTTAATTTCTCCTTCAAAACTAAATTTCATTCCCGATTCAGTCATTTCTGCCATAAATATTTGAAGGAGATTGAATATGTTGTTGTGGGCAAAGTTTTCTTCATTTAGAACAATTTTAGATCTACTTTCTCGTATAAAAGCAGGAAAATCAATCTCTTGAGGACATTCTTCAAAACACTGGCTACAGGTCAAGCAAGTAGTTAAGTCATCATTACCAAGAGAATGTCCTAATAGCGAAGAATGAATTATTCCTCTAGGGTTGTATTTTGATACTTTTCTAAGAGGACAAATACTTGTACATAATCCGCACTGAAAACAATCTCTGATAATAGATAGCGTAGTATTGCTTGAAATTTCTACTTTTGTAGGAATGGTATCTGATTTAATCATTTTTCTGTCTTCTCCGCTAAAAATTGAATAGCTGCCATCGCTGCAGCACCACCCTCGGAAAGACATTGTGGAACATTTTTAACTCCGTCACAAGCTGAACCACATGCAAAAATACCTGGAGTGGAAGTATAAACAGGTTTATCAGTGATTTTTACAAACCGATTTGGCGTAAGTTGTACTCCAAAATTCATTGCTATTTCGTCATAGTCAGAAAGAGGTACTCCTCCAACAGCCAATATAACTAAATCAGCTGGTAATACATCCTGACTATCTGCTAATGTATCTTCGTAAAAAGTTATAAGATTATCTTCTGCACGTTCTATAGAAGAAACTCGTCCTCGTATGAAAAGAACTCCTGATTTTCTGGCTTCATTATATAAATATTCATGACTAGCTACTGTACGAATATCCATGTACATCAAAACAACGTCTATGCTAGGAAATTCTTTTTTAATACGTAAAGCTTGATTAATTGAATAGCTGCAACAGTATGTAGAGCAGTCAGGGTTTCCTCCATCTTTTAGAGTACGAGAACCAACACATAAGACAAATATTATTCGTTTGGTTTTTTCGTTGATTGGTATTTTCTGTTGTTGAAACGCCATTTCGAGGTCAAAAATTGTTAATACTCCTTCTAGATATCTATATCCATATTCTTCAATCTTTTCTGCATTAAAAACCTCAAATCCTGTTGCGATAATAATGGTATCAGCAACATGGTTTTGAGTGGTACCATTTTGCGTGATTTCCACTTCAAAAGGATATTGATTTTTGATTATTTTTGTAATTTGGGCATTATTCATCAAATTTAAATTTATATTAGATTCCAGTCCCTCAAGATGTGATCTAAGGACATTTTTTTTGAAAGCAAAGTCTGAAATACCACTTTGAAACATCTTACTTATTTTTCCTAGTTCATTTGAAGGATTAACAAGCGTTACAGAAATTCCATATGCTATCAAGTCCTTCGTAGCTCGAAGAGCCGCAATTTCTCCTCCTATTATCAAGCAATTATTAGCCATTTCGTAAATCCCTCAAGTTTTAGCTTTTTGAAGTAGTTTTTTCGGAGAAACGTAATTAGAATTTAAGCCTAGAGATTTGTAATCGAGTCCCATCCCCAAACCGAGCACTTGGCTTATGTACAAAACAGGAATCTTGAATTTCCCACCTTTTACTCGCTTAATAGATTGCTTTTGCTGTCCATCAATAGCCAGGGCACACATCTGGCAAGCTACAACAATGAATTCTGCTCCGACGTCTCTAGCATTTACGATGATATTTCCAGTTAATGTTTCCACTGTAGGTTTAGCTACAAGAAGTTGAGTTGCTCCACAACACTTAGTTTTCATAGGAAAGTAAAGGGATTTAGCTCCTACGATATCGATCAATTCATCCATAAAAGTTGGGTTGTCTGGATCCTCGAACTGAATAATATCACCTGGTCGTGTACAGAAGCATCCATAATATGCAACTCCTTTTTTCCCCTCTAAAGGATTACCAGGTACAATTTTTTCTTGTATTTTTTCAATCCCAATTTCATCACGAAGTACTTGTAGAAAATGCATTGATTTCACACTGTTTGGAGTGTAAGGATCATCCAATAGTGCGTTTATTTCATCTGCATGAATCTTATTTTGAGCCATTTTATAATTAGTGGAGATTAGTTGAAACGAACAAGCAGGACAAACAGCTGCTAACAGTTTTATATTCTGTTTTTCCGCAATAGCTAGATTTCGTGCAACAATACCTTTCCCAGCTAAAGGATTGACAGAAATAACCTCCATAGCTCCACAGCAGTTCCAGTCTTTTAATTCTTCAAGTTCTAATCCCAGTTTTTCTGCTACTTTATGCACTGATCTATCATATTCCTTAGCTAACTTATGAAGAGAACAACCTGGGTAATAACCGATCTTCATTGAGAACACTTCACTTATTTTTACTTTTAGCTCTTTTGAATATTTTTCTGACTTCTCTCCTGGCAGGGGAAACCCAGGGAGGGAAAAATTCGATTTTAAATTTAGTAATCATTCCAAGTATCATTGAAATATATCTAAAGCCGATTAACGCACCAAATGGAAATCCACGGCCAAACATGAGGTAACGACCGATATATTCTGGTTCCCACGTTCGGCCCCAAAGCCAGATACTCTCTGTGAAACGTTTGTCAAAAGAATGTTTTCTTTTTCCTTCTTTTGATAGTTTAATACGACGGTTCTTGTCTTTTTCTTTAGAAAAAATATATAGTTTTTTATCACTGCTACGGACTGAAATACGTCGTAAGGCTTCAATAACTTCTGTAAAACGGACTTTTTGAGGGCATCTGTCTGTGCATTCGAAACAACCTACACATTGCCAAATAGCCTTTGATTCTAAGACTTCTTTCCTCAAACCAAGTAATACTTCTCGGATTATTTTTCTAGGATTTAACTCCAATCCAGGAACTTCTGCTACTGGACATGTTAGGGTACAAGATGAACACTGGAAACAATTTTTTAAGTGCTGACCTCCGGGTTCAGTAACAACTTCATTCTTGAAATTTGGATCAGAAGCATTTAAATCAATAATTTTATCCATGGATACTGTATTCATGATGATCACTTTGTACTAACTTTTCAAAGTGAATAGAAATCATTAATAATAACTATTTGTTCGGTTATAACTATCTTACCCCCTTTTTTTAATCTTTCCCGTTGAAAAAATTATAATAATTTATATAAGAAACTCTATGATAATATTTTGATGAAGTTATTAATATAGGTGGAAGAAATCGAGACCACATACAATGTTGTGAAATGAATCTCCAAAGTAGTTAAAATTTCTCTTTTCATTGCACAAATATCCACAAGCACAATCAATTTTTTCCCACAGAAAAAAAAATAAAGAATGAAGTGGTTCTTTTTACACAAATCTTCCTAATGAACCAATAAAAGTATTTAAGAAGTTTTAAAGTACCTTGATGTCTGAATTCTAAATTTATTGATGAAAAAGAGGACCAATTCTTGCTTCGATAAGACCCTATCCATTAAATAGTCTTTTAAGCACAATTGTTATTGATTTCCCTTGTAATTGTTTTATAGCCTCCATGGAAACAAAAGTCCTTTAAAGATCTAGTACATATGAATATCATTAGAATTGGTTCCCTAAAAGGAGATTGAAATTATGTCCTATGAAGTAGATAATAGTGCAAAATACTATAAAGAACACCAATGGGTTAAAGTGCAAGATGATGGCACATGTTTGGTTGGAATTTCCGACTATGCGCAAAAAGCGCTTAAAGATATTATCATGGTAGATCTTCCAGACGAAGGTGACTCGGTTACTCAAGGAGAGGTATTTGCTTCCGTCGAAAGTGTAAAAGCGGTTAATGATGTTTTTAGTCCTATTTCTGGAGAAATAATTGCTGCTAATGAAGATATAGATGACACCCCTGAATCTATCAATGAAAATCCTTACGAAACTTGGTTAGTAAAAATCAAACCTTCCAATCTAGATGAAGATTTAGCTAAATTAATGAGTCCAGACGAATATGAAGCTTTTTGTCAATAATTCTTTCAACTCTCTTTTTTTTCTACTTTCTTCTTTTTTTTAACCCCTTCAATATAAATTCATTTCCTCCATCATCCAATGGTTGAATTACACGTTTTCCTTTATATTATTGAGTAATCACAGATGCTAAAGTTAAACCAATATAATGACCAAGTAATTCCCATTTTTCCTCCTCAATCCCTTCTGACAATCTATCACAGACATCTTTCGTTGGTTAGGTGAGTTATTAAAATCTACCATGGGTAAAGTTATCCTAAAAGATTATCTGAAGGCCAATCACACATTCACATAGTCAATCTCAATCTGATATAATAAAGGAATTAATATTTATTATTCAAATTATCTAGAAATCAGCTACTAGTTAACCTTTAAGATAGTCTACTAATAAACCATTCAAAACTAAATTTGAAGTCCCACTTTTTCCAAAGAATTGCAAGAAAAACAAAAAATAAGCAATAAAGTGCAATTATCATATATAAAACCAGCTCAGAGGGAATTATTTCTGGATTTAATATAGCAAGTATAGGATGAACGAAATACACTGTTAAAGAAATCTTACTTATAGCAATAATAGGATGAGTATATTTCTTAATTACTTCTGGTGGTATAGACTGATAGATATCAACAATAAGAAGTAATAGAATATTGATTAATCCAATTAATCCAATGGAAATGAAGACATGGGAAAAAGATGAGGGAGATCCGATTCCAGCGGAAGTGATTTTTTCGAAAGTTAAAGATATAATTCCTACCAATAAGAGTAAAGAATTAATAAAAAATACAATGAAGCTTTTTTTAAGAATATTTTCTTTAGAAAAATGTGTTAAATTCAGATATGAAGCCGTTAACCCTCCAGCTAAAGCGTATGAAAGCCAAGGAATTACTCCACTCGACGAAACATCCAAAAAAATATTTTCAATTATTTTTCTAATTTCTAATTCAACAGGAAAAGAACTAGGGTGAGTAGTTGTGTAATCGTGAAAGAGAACAAAAAGTATTATCACCAACAAAAGACTAATAAATAAGCCTAACATCATAAAATGTTTAATACTCAATTTAATTGAATTTTTATCGCTGAACCAACATGATAATTCAAAAATTAGTAATATAAAAAGAGCAGAAAAAGCAAACATATGAAATAAATGCCATGTAAAGAAAAAATTTACTATCTTCCCTAAATCATTAGGAGAGCTAACCAATGACATTAAGATCAACGAGACGGTTGCTAAAATAAAGAAAGCAAATGATCGCTTTATAGTACGAGATCGGATTTGCCTTCTATTTGATTGTATTAATCCTTTTTTCAGGAAAGAATTAACTTGATTAAAGCCAGCAAAAAAAAGAAAGCATGGAAAAACCATTACACCCGTAATAATAAAAAAACCTAATAATAGACTTCCTGTTTCATAATTTCTAGCTAACTGAGAATCCCACCATCCGATACCGTGACCGAAAATCATAGGGAATATCGCTAAACCTTTTAAAATATCAACAGTAATAAAATACGATCGTTTTTCATATAATTCATGATTTTCTAATTGGTTTTCTTTCATGACAATCCCCCAAAGGAAGGATCTGTTTTTGATGAAAAAAAGTAAAAAAAAATTACCTAGATCTCTCTATTTCCTAGGTAAAAATTCTGGACATGCATCTTCAGTTCGGTACATAACAGCAAAATTGTCATGCAAAATCAAAGCACGGCAAAGACCTGCTTCTTTTTCAGTTAAATCACCAACTTTGACTTTGTACTTATCCGTAAGATATGCACATTCACCACAGGTTTTCCCAATATAATCAAAAGAATCTTCAGACATTTATTCAACTCCTTTAAGCATTTTGCATTATTATCATGTAGTAAGTTTATATTTATTGTTCTGAATATATAATTATTATAATAAACAAAAAGGTTTGTGATGAAATCCATGGTACTCTTGTTTAGAAGGAAATCATTGAAAAAAGGTAATTTTTATTTAAATAACAAGACTTTGATTCTTTTTCAATACTTTACATTCGATTTCTGTATTAAAATCATTAGAAATCTTTGAACAAAAACTACTTGGTTTCCTAAGAACCCAATGCATTGGTATCACCATTTTTGGAAGTGTTTCAAACTCTAATTTTTCATCCTAATAAAGGTATCAAGAAAAATGGATAAGAAAACCTTGTGTTAATAAAAAGCATATTAGAACTCATAATATTCTATAGTTCAACTAACATTCTCAGCTCATAAACATAAGCTCTTGTCTCTCTACGTTCCTTAATAAATCCATAAAATCCATCTAACCACTGTTCAATTTTTTTCAATGCGCGATTCAACTTATCTTCAGAAAAATTTTCTTCTTGTACTACTTCAATGTGTTCTAGTAATTGTTTCTTTGTCATTCCCTCCCCTGAGGAAGTTAAACTCTCAATAACTAATTGGCAATCAGGATCCCAATGGGGGTAAATTGGTGCCAGTAAAATACTTGACTGGAATATTTCGTAAAAACACCCGATATTGTTGAAGTACTTTAGTTCTGAATCTTCATGATTATGCCTTAATTCCAATGTTATGAACTGGGTTATCATATTACAGAGCAATTGTTGTTCTGAATTCAAACAAAGGAAAATGTTTCTATTTGCAACTAATTCTCCAACATTGTAAATATCCTCAAGCATATCGACTTGATTTGAAGCTAATTTATGTTTATGAAAGAAGATCCCCATATGATCGCATTCCTCTTCCCATAAAGTAAAAGTGTCTACAGAATTTGAAAAAAAATGCATTTCAGAGCATTGCAACCTATTTACAGCTAATCGAAACTGTTTTGGATGTATTGATGGTGAAATTAAGATATGAACATTAGCTCTCTGATTATCCAAGGACATGAAACCCCTTCTATTCAAAAAATTCAGGAAGGCCAACAGATTTTGTACCAATTTTGCCTGATATTAGGTTTTTTTTCATTTTTTGTACTTTATCTAC
>JAUUVJ010000415.1 GCA_030589605.1 Candidatus Hodarchaeota archaeon
AGTTTAGCAACAACTCAATTCGTACATGAAGTTATGTCAGAAAAAGGTCTTGTAGGAAGTTTCATTCATGGTGGAACAACCGAATCAGCAGTAAAATTGCTAGAGGATGATCTTTTCAATCGAATTTATGATGGTCAATCTTTTGATCTTGCAGCCGCTAAATCACTTCGAGAGAATCCAAGACATATTGAAAGCTCAGCTGATTGCTCATACAACCCCTGGAATCCAGGAGGCCCAATAGTCAATTATGTAGATGTCGTAGCATTAGGTGCAACTGAAATAGATGTTGATTTTAATGTGAATGTCAATACTCACAGTGATGGTTTACTATTACACGGCATTGGAGGCCATACAGACGCTGCTGCAGCTCGAATGACAATTATCACCTGTCCTATTGCACGTAAAGTTCCTGTTATACGAGATAAGGTAACAACAGTTTCTACTCCTGGAGAGATGATTGATGTACTAATCACGGATGAAGGAATAGCAGTTAACCCTCAAAGAAAAGATTTCTTGAAGAAATTTGAAAAAGCGAACTTAAATATCAAGGATATTTCCGAACTTCGTGATATGGCATATAGTCAAGCACCACCAATTGAACCAGACTTTACTGACGAAATATGTACTGCAGTGGAGTTTCGAGACGGTACACTTCTTGATGTAATCTATAAAGTTAATTTATAGATCTCTTTCTTCTTTTTTATTTTCATTCCAAAAAAGATTCAAGTAACTGTAGAACTCTAAATACTATCTCGTGGCGCATTTCATAACGAGCTAGATTCATTTGAACAGGCAATTTCTCAATCACTATCCGATCATTTGATACAATTGATGCATATACTTCCCCAGCTTTTTTTCGTGTCCTTTTCTTTCTCAATTCTGTAGATGTAAGCAAACCTGTTTCTGCAATCCCTATGTCAGAACCTGAATAATCACGAATGCATTTAGCTAACTGTTCAGCAGCTTGTTGTGAAACAACCCCATAACCATCATTTAATGTCTCTTTTCTAGGGAAGCCTATTTTAATTTTCATTTCATTGGAATATGGGGTCATACCTATGATAAAAAAATTCGAGGCCCCACTAACACCTGTCAACACATCAGAAAGTAGACCACAGGTCGTTAGTTCAACAGTTGAAATTGAAAAGTTATTTTTAAGGATTAAGGGGATAATAAAATCTTGAGTATATTTGTGTAAGAGGTTATGGGAAGAAATAAACTTTTTTTTTAACCCAATTTTAGCTTCTAATTCTTCTATGAAATTGATTTGCGTAATTTTTTCCATCTCTTGTATATCTCTTTATTTTTTTCTTCTAAATCAGACTGATACTCATTAATAATTTGTTGATTAAATGATCTATTTTTTTGGAGTTCTTCTGATAATTTCTCCAAAACTAACACTGCAACAGAGGAAACATCTTCTGCTTCAATGGTAAATCTTACTACAGATTGAATTGCAACTTTAATCGCCTGTTTATCTAAATCTGGTGAATAAATGTTGTTTTTCTTTAAAAATTTTAAAATTGGGGTAGGAATATCAGTTTTATCAGGTATTCGGTTTTTATTGAATGATTCCCTAATTTGGGTTGCATTCAAGTATCTTAACTTTTCTGGCATGGCTATAAAACTAATTTGTGTTATATGATCAGGAAAATCTTTTAAATGACTATTAGTGAACTCGATGAAATCATCCTTTGAGAATATATCATTCCTACCAGCCACAAAGAACTTAGCTTGAAAAATTTCAGGTAGAACTTTGTTTAAAGGATCACTATAATATTTTGAGTCGAAAACCTTCTTAAAGACATCCATACCTGTAATAAAAGTTAAACTCTTTTGGTTATCAAATTTCTTTTTCATAGCTTCAATTAAATCGATATATCTTGCCATATTTGAAAGTCCAATCACAATTGGAACTTTTAAATCATGATTTTCTAGTAAATATTCTAAAATTTCGGCTCTTTCGCCTAGTAATGAATGTTGAAGAACATTAGGCGTTTTATCAACGTGTGCTAAAGAGAATAGAATTACTAATTGGATAGAATCGCCAACATGTTGTTTTGAGAGAAGCTCAATTGATTTTATTAGAAGCGTAATATGAGGAATAGTAGGAGGATCAAATGATCCTTGAATAACTAAATAGTGGTAATTCTCTGGTTCAACATTAAATCCCTTTTTTGGACTTGAATCAATTTTAGTGAGAATTTCAATTGAGGGTCCTTCTATTTCAACTATTCTTTGTAAAAACTGAGCTTTCCACTCAATATCAATATACTGATGATATTTCTCTAGAAACCCCAAGAGCCTTTCCCAAGCTTTCGTTTTATTTCAAGAATTTGACCTGTATGTGCAATTCCATGGTTGAGTGCTAGTGCAAAACCTTTCCCACGATTCTTACCTTGCCAATTTGGAGGAAATCCATCTGTGTCAAACATTTCATCAAGCCAACTTTCTTCTTTAGAAAGAATTGTTTTGACAATAATGCTATTTAATTGTTTGAATTTTTCAAATATTTCTATCAATGTGAAAGAATTTGGGAAATTACCTTCTGTAGCATACCCAAAATGCTCAATTAAATCAGGAAATAAAATCGGGTTCTCACATATACGTTGATTTATCATAATATCGTGAAGTACTATAATATGGCCTACATTCCATCCGATAGCAGGAGAATTAACGTTTGTTGGCCTCCATCGCGCCTCTTCATCATTTAAATCCTGACATACAAATCGAGTTTGATTTTCAACTGTATAACAGAGTGTTTTCAACAAATTTAGTGAATCCATAATTCTGACTCCTTATCATTTACAAATAATTCTAGGGAGTTAAAATTAGTACATTAATTTAACTATAACATCATTGTCACAACTGGAATGGGCATAAGTACTAATTAAAGAACTAGAGTTAAAAAAAAAGGGATGAAATATCTTTTTATTCGTATTCATCCAAATAATTTGCTAGGAAACCTGATATCTAGGTGGCAATGACTTGGCTCAAGACTACCAATAAAGCAATTAAACAAATTGTGACGACTATCAACAACTGGACAATTTTATCAGCACTAGCTCCAGGATTTCGTACATTATTGGCTGCCTTCATCATTTGAGAATTCATAACAACCAAAATAATGCCAACAATTAAAAATATTCCTCCAATTATTGCAAACGCAAGGGCAGCTATTGTATGCTCTAGGGTAGCTTCCATCATTGAATAATAAAAGAAGGCTAGATAAGAACCCAATGCTCCACCTAAACAGAATATCCCAAGAACCCCTTTTGGTTCATTTAGATCAAATTGCATTATTAAACCTCATATTGTTTAATTCCTAAAAAAAAAAAAGTTATAATTAAAAAACTTTCTGAAAAAAAAGCTACTTTTACAGGAATATAAGGGTATCAATCTTATGAATCCTTTTTTTTGAAACCATATAATGATATGATTGAATGGATCGGTTACTGCCTTTTAGTAGATAATTTAGCTTAGAAAATATTTTTTCATAATCGTATAAACGATTTGTCCAAAGTTCTTGGACACAATAACGATTCAGTCTTAAAAAAAAAGTAGAAACTGATATCTGTCATCAAATCTCGATTGACATTGATTTAATATTCTTATAATTTGTAATATTGCATTCCACGTAAAATGATCCAAATACTCACTGCAATTGAAGATACTGCTTCGGGAATAGCAACACCTGAAACAAAATTAAATACA
>JAUUVJ010000031.1 GCA_030589605.1 Candidatus Hodarchaeota archaeon
TGGGCCCTTTTCAAACTTCGAATGCGATGACCTCGTAGACACCGGCAGACGGGTACGTGGGGGTAAGCCTCACGACCGAAAGCGGAACAACGCAGCCAAGGGTTAAGGGCCCTAAATGTGGGTTAAGTGTTAAACAGAAGGCAGTCCCGGGACATAGACACCGAGAAGGTAGGACTAGAAGCAACCACCCTCTAAGGAATGCGTAACAGCTCACTCGCTGAGTCTCGGGGCGCTGAAAATGGACGGGGCTAAACCCACTTCCGATACCCTTGAACACGATTAAATTCGTGATTTGGTATGCAGGCGTGTTGGCTGGATAGAAGGTGGGCAGAGATGTCCACTGGACCGACCAATACTGAAGATCCCGGTAGTAGTAAGCAGCAAAGTATGGTGGGAATCCATACCGCCGAATGCACTAGGGTTCCTGGTCAATGGTCGTCAAACCAGGGTAAGTCGATCCTAAGCGGAAGCTTAATACGCTGAACGCGAAAGGGAAACAGGTTTAAATTCCTGTACCATGCAGATGAGTTATTTGGCAACAGAGGCCGAGCCGTCTGACGCTTTGAGATAAGTTGTGTAGCGGAACCGCGCTATTTAACTTGCGAAATCTGAGAAGTAGCGTCACGCTGAGAATCAGATGAATCAAGGAATAGGCTGTCAATAGTGACGGCTACAACCAAGTCTTAGAGCCCGTGAAAAGGATGCTCGGAGGGATTCTGCATGCTCGTACCCAGAACCGACACAGGAGTGCAGGGTGAGAAGCCCAAGGCGTGTTCCATGATATTCTCCTAAGGGAATTCGGCAAAATGGCCCCGTACCTTCGGCATAAGGGGTGGGTGTGGTACAGGTAACCCCTGATACCGCACCTCGCAGAGACCAGGGGCGGCGAACTGTTTAATAAAAACATAGCAGCCTGCTAGCGTGAAAACGTGAGAACAGGGTGTGAATCCTGCACAGTGGTAGGTAGTGAAAGCCCGGTCCAACGGGCCTAAGCCCTGCTAAACTGCGGGAGTAACTATAACTCTCTTAAGGTAGCCATATGCCTTGTCAGGTAAGTTCTGACGTGCATGAACGGATCAATTAGCTGCCCACTGTCCCTAGGAGAAGCGGAGCGAACCTACAGCCTAGCGAACAGTCTAGGATCGTCCAATGGGAAAAGAAGACCCCGTGGAGCTTTACTACAGAATGAGCCTGTAGTGCGTTGACATCTACATAGCGTAGTTGGGAGCAAAGCACTAACCTCTCCGGGGGTTAGGAAGGCAAAAATGAAACACCAACTAGATTTTGATTCACCGCTAACCTGCTTGCAGGGACAAGTTCATTTAGGTAGTTGTACTGGGGCGGTAAGCTCCCGAAAAAATAACAGGAGCGACCAATGGTCACCTCAAAGGCGTCAGAAACGTCTTGGAGAGTTCAAGAGTAAAAGGTGGCCTGACTGCATCTCTGACAATACGAGATACAGGAACGAAAGTTGGGTCTAACGAACCGCAGTGGCCCCTTAGTGGGGCCCTGCGCTGACAGAAAAGTTACCCCGGGGGTAACAGAGTTGTCTGGCGTGAGAGCTCACATGTGTAGAAAAGAACAAACAAATAACAAAAGTCTACACAGAGAAAATCGACCGCCAGGCTTGCTTCCTCGATGTCGGCTCTTCCTAGCTTGGTGCCGCAGAAGACACCAAGAGTAGGGCTGTTCGCCCGTTAAAAGGGAACGTGAGCTGGGTTTAGACCGTCGTGAGACAGGTCGGACTTTATCTATTGGACGTGTTGGATACATGAGAGGAACGCGACCTCAGTACGAGAGGAACAGGTTGTGGGCGCCTCTAGTGTACGGGTTATCCGGAAGGGTATCGCCCGGTAGCCACGCGCTACGCGATAAGCGCTGAATGCATCTAAGCGCGAAACGCCCCTCGAAAATATGTATCCGATCCGCTATCATCTCGTATGAGACATGGGGACTGGCGACGGTAACCATGAAGATAGTAGACAAATGCAGGGATAGAAGATCCCTTTGATAGAATGGCAGTGTACGTATGGAGGCTTCGGCCGACAGATTTAGCTGACCATCACTAATCGCATGAGGGCGACCGTGTGGAAATTAAGCATGTCCTATCGTCAGTTAGTTTAAGTAGCATAAATCTTCTAATACAAATCAAATACATTTAATATCAGTCAAATACTGTTGATCCTGAGCATTTCTGATCTGTTGTCTGTACGCTGTTTTCTATTTTCGAAGACAAATTCATTTTCAAATCAAGTATTATAATAAAAATCTTGATTTTGAATCAATATTTTCTTTTGTTATACTCTTTTAGTTTCTTAGATATCTCTTGTGTATCTTTATCTCCCATTCTTTGTAATTGATATACCATATTTCAAACTAAAAAATGAAAACATATATTTGACCTAATAGAAAAATAAATTCCTTTTATAATTAAGGAAAATGATGAATAATCATATAAGCGATAATTCGAAACCAAACTGGGAACATTATGACGAGAGATAGAATGACAATTCAAATTGACAAAGATTCAATACTACTGCTTGAGAAAATATTTGAAGAAGAATATTATTTTCTCTCAAATGATTTACCAAAAGCTGAATGGAGGTTAATAAGAAATTTATTGAATCTACATTTTCTAGTAGAAATAGGACCTAGTTGCGAACTGTCAATCAAAGGGATCTTTTTTTTAGCTGAACAAGGTAATAAGGATACTCTTAAAGTTATTGAGATATTAGATCAATTTTTAACCCTTTGCAATAAAAAAATAGTATGGAGGGGAAATGACCTTAAGGAATATTGTCAAAAACATGATATTGATAAAAATGTCTTTAAAAGATCAATTAATTTAGGTAAAAAAACCCGTCATATATCTTTTTTTCTATGGGATATTTTCATTCATGGGATAGAAATAACAAAACAAGGTGAACTCTATAGGAATGACCTATATTCAATGTTTAGTTATTTATTATTAAATGAAAGGAATTTTAAAATAGAATTTAATGACGAATCTATTATTCGATGGATTATTGACTCTGTAAATGAATCAGAGAATTTTGAAGTTGAATACAAACAAAAAATTCCTCCACAAAATGTTCTTAAAAGAATTATATATGGATTTGCAAATTCAAAATCTGGAGTACTAGTTATTGGAATAAAAAACGATGGAGATGTCATTGGAATCGATTTTCCTGACGAAGAACAATTGAAAGTCCATTCAGCAATTGGAAATCTTAATATAAAGCTAGATATTAAATTTAGAATTCTGAAAGATAAAGAAAACAGGAATATCTTGTGTGTAATGATTCCTTGTTCAGAAAAAGTACTAATCAGTGGTAATGATGTTATAATCCGTGATGGGAATCGTTTTAGAAAAGCATCTAGTCAGGAGATAGTGGATATTACATTATCGAAAGAAAAAGAAGTGAATGGTCATTTATGGTTTGTTTCACTAAGGAGCTACAGTAGAAAAGAAAAGAATTAATCGGATGTAAGATTTCTCCATTCTCCGTTCTGATAACGCTCACGGACTAACTCATCATAATCTGGGTTTTCATGTGATGGAATCAGATTTTCAAACAATCGTGGAGCTGGTCTAATACCAGAGTGTTTCCCTTTTCTAGTTTTCATTATTTTTTTCACATTCAATCTTTTATATCTGTATAATCCTTATAAACTCACATATTTAAAGATTTGGATAGTGAATCTCACAATCAATTTTTATCAATAGAATCAGAATTATAAATGAGGGAATTATCATTACCTATCAAAACTTTTCACCTTATAAAGATTGCAATGGAAATTCTAAACAAGTCAATAATAAACTAAAAGATGAACCCCATATTCTTATCAAAGACATGGATTTTAGAATTTCGCGAGAAGTGTATAAGATATCCCCAATTGATTACAAACATTATAGGCAAGAGCAGACATATGAAATGTCTTATATTGGTAAGAATGAACATATTAAATCTGGAATACATCCTTTAGGGGTTTTTCCTAAGGAAGTGGCTCTTGAACTTTCAATTTATGATGAAAAGAATCGTCAGTTAACGAACCTAATTAGAGACGATAATAGCAATTATTCTATTCAGGCTTTGAATGGGAAATTAAAATCAGTTATAACATTAATAGAAGAGTTTATGAGTAAGTCTGAATCACAAATCAGAGATGAAAATCCTTCGATAAATCTAAAAACACGATTAAATGCTATTAATGCGGCTAAAGACACAATGGAACGATTTCATAAATTTTTTGTACTTTCTCTGCCTAATAATTGTCTCAAATGGGATAAGATGAAAGAAATTACAATTTTTTGGCAAAATTGGTATGATAAAGATGATGATTGGCAAAAATTAAGCGCTGATAATAAAAGAAAAGAATTTGGTGAAGATCTAAGTTATACTATCAAGCTTATTTCTGAAAATCTTCCTAAATATCCTAATGACGATAAACCAAAAGAAAATTTTATGAAAAGACCTGATATCCTAAAAGAGTATTTTGTTACTATTAATAAATATCCAAAAGATTTTCAGACATGATAAAATTTCTTTTTCGTCAACTAAACCGATTTTTAATCCAATTCTACTCATAAAAGAAATAAAAAAATATTCAGCATTAATCTATAATTCTGATTATGATTGGTCTGACATTCTATATAATTCTCATCACTATATTGGAGGCCTTTACTCAATATTATGTTTCTATTCGGCACTAAAAAATGTAGAGTCAAATTCTTTAGAGATTAGGGAAATTCTATCCAGTATAAATCAATACATTTATGATCTAAACCTATTATACCAGAATTATTCATTTTTAGTTGAAAGAGAAGTAGTTAAGGATACTCCTTACATAATAAAAATCAGTATGCTTATTCCTACTGCTCCCTCCGAGGAAATTAACATCAAGAAACAATTAGCTAAAACTGTACAAACATATCCTCTCAACATTGGAAATGGTGATAGTACACATGTCGAAATTTCTTCACCTGATTCTAGTATCAGTGTTGAAAACTCAGATTCCTATGTAAATAATGGAAATATAAGTAAAACACATCCTGAAAACTACTTCGATTATTGCTACCAACTACCAGAGGAGGCAGAGGGAAAATATGATCTTCATCACTATTGTAACAGCAATGTTCGTATTTTTGATAACAAAAGGAATGAATTAGAAGACAAAATCAACATTAAAATTGAGTTAACTGAGACTTTCCGATTGAAAGGGATTATAATTTCTTTTTATTCTGGGATTATTTCAATCCTTTTATTAACATTTCTTGTTTTTTTATTAATTGGTATAAATATCCTTTATTTGAGAATAGATCAATATCCATACAATAGCTGGATATCAGTAAGCACAAATTTAAGCTTTTTGGTGAACTTTTACGGGCTTAGTTTAAGTGTCATTGCTATTACTACATCTTTCCGACGAGATCATTTGATCATTCTTCATCACACAGATAAAGCAAGAACATTCGTCATCTATTGTGTCCTATGTAATATTTTTCTTCTTTTAATAAACCACACTTTCATTATATCCGACTTTTTTTGGAATTCATCACCAGAATTAGATTTTTTTTGTGCATTTTTGTTGTACTTAACATTGGTGACAGGAATTATTTGGTTGTTATCGAAAATTTTCCGTTTATCCCTGGTAAAATGCTTAAAAACATTGATTAGCTTTATTGAAACATATATTTTTGCTTCATAAGCGAAGATCCATTAGTGAGAGAGTGATTTTTCTAACAATAGAATTGAAACTTAAAAAGATTGAATTGAACAAGAGTATTTCATGGCTAATAGATTTCACTGACAAAATATAGCATCACTAATCGCATGAGGGCGACCGTGTGGAAATTAAGCATGTTCGTCAGTTAGTTTAAGTAGCATAAATCTTCTAATACAAATCAAATTAAGTCAAATACAGTTGTTTGAGATTTCTGATCTGTTGTCTGTACGTTGTTTTTTATTTTCGAATGAAAATTTATTTCTATCTGTACTCTAAACTGAGTTAGAGGCAGAATTATAGGGTAGTACTTCTGATAAGTTTGATAAAATCATAGATATAAATCCAAGAATTTACAAATAGATGGTCTCAAAAATCTAGGAAACATCAGCTTCTAGAAGTTTTTCAACCTGTTTTTCGAGCTTTGGTAGATTATTTGAAAAAAAATCTTCAAAATTATTAGAACAATTCATTAGCAAATTATCATGAGTCACGAATTTAACATTTCTTGACTCAATTAGACATAGTAGAATACAACCAAGTATATGAAAACGATCCTTCTTACCGATTTTTGGTGACTTTTTCTGAAATTGATCAAATGTTTTTCTATTGAGCATTATCCACATAATTATTCTATCTTTCACGTATCTCTTTACACATTTACGCGTTTCTTGTTGAAAAAGCAGATCAAACTTTTGTGGAATTGCTACTAAAGTTCTGAAAAAGTCTAATCTTATATCCTCACTAAACAAATTTGCAAAACCCATCCCCTTTTGTTCAAAATAATCATAAAGAAGATTTATAGATGTGTCACATCTAATTTCATTTCCAATTTCTTTAATGACTTCAAACTTCCTTTCTCCATTTTCAATACGCTTTACTGCTCTAATTAAGCAATTACGGATTGTTTCTCCAAAATTCATGGCTTTATAAGATATTATTTCTCTAAATTCATATGCTATAGTATCAATCAATATCAAATATTCTTCATTAGAAGACGGATACTGGGAACAAATGAATTGAGTGATTTTACCTTTTTCTTGTTTGCTTGGATCTGAATGATTTTCTTCTTTAAAAATTCTTGATATCCAAATGCAAGTATCAAAGTTAATTGCTATCTTTTGTTTGCCAATGTAGAATTCTATTTCTCCATATTCAGGATTCGTCAAGGGTAATCCCTTTATCCCCATAATGCATTTATTAAATCTTCATCAGGTAATAAATCTTTATTTAGAACATCTTTTTTCTTGGGAGGTAATGTTTGAGTTATTTTGTTCATTGTATCTAAATCCCAATAAACAAGATCTTCTAGAACTTTCCGTTTTTCTTTATCAGCTTTTTCCCAATGCTTTTCAAGTTCAATTATTCTAAGAAGTATCATAAAAAACACAGTGAAACATTTAATTACCTTTGTCATTTGAGTTTTTCTTCTAGAAAATCTTTCAGAGGGAAGGGTTTCATTAATTGTTATGAAAGTGTCTTTTATTTGTTCTACTATCTGAGAAAGCAAAAAATAATATCTAAAATCCTTTTCATTCTCTTTTTCATCGAGGTTTGCGAGAAAATCGATTGTTGTCTTTGTATCTTCATTCGTGACTTCTATCATTTCTTTTATAGCTTTCTTATTCTCCTCTATCCATTTATAATAAGCTAAACGATTTTTAGATTTGAATTCCTCAATTTTCTGATCTAGCCTCTTTTCTGTTTTTTCTAAAAATTCTTCTACATATTGAATCGTACGAAAACGGATTTTATTTGTTTCTTCTTCAATTTTCTCCTTCAATTCCTTTTTGATTTCCTTATCATATTTTCTTAGTGTTTTTTCACCTAATTCAGTATCTAATGAGTATCTTATTCTGAAAACATCATAAGAAGCATCTTTAGTATTATTTCCAAATACCATATCATTGTCTCCTTTCCATTTTTTACTGAAGAAATACTAATTGACAAAAACTTTTTTTTCTCACATTTCCAGTACTATGAAACATTTTAAAATAACCTATATAGTTTTTCTTCTAGGTATATCAAAATTTCGTGATAACATCATTTGATGTGTGAAATTAAATTGTAAAACTGAATGAAATCTGAGAAATTCCACTTTAAATTCTTTTTTATTTAAGAATGAGACGTAAAAATGATAAAATCAGAAATATATTTAGTTAGTATGAATAATAATTGAATAGTATTATTGAATACGATTGAAACCTAGGATATAGGAAAAAAACTATTCAATTCAATTTCACCAAGAAGTTTAATTGATTGCAAGATTTAATTTTCTTGTGAGAATCACTTTAAAGAAAGAAAGGCATTACAAATGAAACAAAAAATGTAAAGACAAGTAGAATTATTTTGATTTTTGGATAAATGAAAATTTGGTATCTATTCAAAAAAAGGAGTCTCTGCAAAAATAATGATTCATTCTCGATTGTAAGATTATTGTTTAAGTCATCTTTAAACCGATTTATCACTTTCGTTATATCTGTGTAATTTCTGTAGAGCATGAATAATGCAAAAATGATCAGTAAAAGGCCAGGAATTATTGAAATTAAGTAAAATAGAGATTCATTCCTTAATAAAAGCATTCCAAGGTAGAATATATTAGGAAATATTAGAGCTAGAACACAAATAAAACGATCCATGTCTATACGTAAAATTCTTTTTTCGTAATTTTGGAGATTGAATTCGAGTATTTTGATAAAAATTTCTTTTTCGGAATCAATTACTTCTTTGTCTTTCATAGAATCTAAGAAAAGATAAAAAAGCATGATTAATCCTTTAAGGGTTAAAATCATAAGAAAACCAGTTGTATAAGAAGGATTAATTATCAAATAAACGAGAATTGGCCATACGAAGTAACATAATAATAATAAGACATATTTTAAAATTAATTCTTTTTTAATCAACTTAATCCCTCAAAAATTACTTGTGATAATGATTGAATGCTTTAGTTACTGAACCACGCGCATTTGATGGGATTTTTTTCTTCAATTCGATTAGATCTTCTTCTTTCCATTTCATAAATATTTTTCTTGTTACACCTTTGGATACCAGCATTTTTGCGCGCTCGAAAGTTATGAATTTCAATTCTTCTAATTCAATTACCTGATTATGGAATTCCTCGTCCTCATTTACCTGAGAATCTTCTTCTAATAATTTTTCTGAATCATAATCACGAGCAAAATTAGTTTTGATTTTTATTTTCTTAAAATCTTCTCTTTTTATTTGTACTGATTCCATTATTTGCTTATCTGAGAGTTTTTTTGTTTCTAGTAAGCTGATTACGATTTGTTCGGTTCTTTTATTAACAGTATTGTATATGTAGTTTCGAGCGTTTTCAAAATTCAGATATTTAAAATTTTTTGTCCTTATTTTTTCTTTAGTAATGATTCCTAACTGCAATGCAGTTGATAAGTCAATTAGAAAACCTCTAGTGTCAACAGTCTTATCAGAACTACTCTGAATGTAACTTACAAAGGATATTATTTTATAATAAAGTAAAACTTGAAAATAATTTTCATTGAAGTCTTCAGATATGAAATAGAATTTATTTTGACTTTTCTTCAGAAATTTACACAATTGTCGGAGATAATTTTCAATTATTACATAGCTCCCTTCTTGTACGGATGTAGGTAAGTTTCGCTGATAGAATTTACTACATGTTTCATAAACCATATCATTAGTGATGATTTCGCTTTCATGATTAGCTTCACAGATTTTATGGATGTTAGCTAGAAAATCTCTTATCTTAAACCCAGCAAAGTAACATAAATTTCTGAATGTTATTTGATCTTCAAATAGAAGATTTGAACCAATGATATTCTTTTTTCTATAATTATTTGAAATACGGTGTTTAACGATATTTGTATAAAAATTTAACAACCGAAGCTCAGCAGTACTCCCTGAAAATATCCCTTTGAATTCTTTCTCAAAATGAAGCTCATTAAAATCATGTTCTCTAAAATTGTAATCATCTGTATTTACGTGAAAACGTCCCTCCATTATTGATATTTTATTTTTTATTACTAATCCCTTCACTGGATTTTCATACAAACCTATAATGATTGGAGCAAGTATATTTTGTGTTTCAGCTGATAACATCGAAAATTCGTCAAAAATCATTAAAAATTTAGCGTTATTACTTGTTTCAGAAATAATCTGGAGAATTTTCAAATAATCTTGTTTCATCAAATCTTTAAACTTTGGTTTTTTGATGAAGTCTGTTATTGATTCTTTCCATACAATTGCTTTTGCACTTAGATCTGTGAAGTCAAATGGATTGATTAGGTTACTCTGAATCTCTTGAATTTGATATTTTATTTTATCCATGTCCTTTGTTGGAGTAGGAATACCAAATGTATTGGCTATTAGTTTAAAAAGACCCTCGAACCTTTGTAACAAATCTTTACTTTTTTCCTCAAGATAAATTAAATATACGCTTATTATTTCAGAAATAATTAAAAAACGGAGGTAGTAATGAAAAACATTACTCTTTTTTACTGCATCCAATCCAATTTTTGTCATAGCTTTGAATAATTCACGAATATGTGTTAAATCAATGTAGATTGGTAATATTCCTTCATTAGAATATAAATAGTCAAATTTAACCTTTTTTAAATATAGAGTCTTCCCTACACCTCTTGCTCCAAAAATTAAAGTGTTGTCAAAGTTCTGAATTCGATGATATAGGTTCATGAACTCTGATTCTAACTGTTCTTGTGGAATATTAAAATTAGAATAGACTTCTTCTTTCGTAGTATAGTTATTCGCATTTCTAGTACTGAAATTTGGTACGAGAACTCCCAATTTGACCATTAAACTTCAATCCACTCATTTAAAGAAAGATGTACCTATCAATAATTATTGAGAGTGAATATTTATGAATATATTGATTAAAATTATTTTGAAAAACTGGATTGTTACATAAAACATTTGAGGAATTAAAAAGCATAGATAAAGACAGAAATTCAATTGTGGGATTACTTCATTGTATTTGAACTCTTTGAAAGAAATTTGAATCCATTTCACACTAGAAAATTATATTATTTGAATAATACGCTCTAATATACATGGAACTTACCTGCTAAATTATTCCTCAGGAAAATCCTCTTCATAGTCATCAGGATCATAATTAAAGTTCCTTGTGAAGAGATAGCCTTTTTCCGTTGCCATCATTCTCGAAATATCAATGATATACTTGGGATTTCTAGTTGATCCATCTTGTTGTCTCATTGATTTCTGAAATGAGGGGTCTACCCAACCCTCTTCAATGCCTTTCTTCAAAATTTTCTTTGTAATAGAGAAAACTGAAGCATTAATCACCATGAAAGAAGTTTTTCTTACTCTAATTGGTCTTCCCTCTCTTTCTCGTTGTCTTGTATATTCCGATTTTCCCCCTTTTAGTTTTTCATGCCAATCCCGGAATTCATTGTTTTGATCCTTTTCAAGTATCAAATTCACAATAATTACCCCTAAATTTCCATTCTCAGCTAAAAATTCATCCAAATACGCTGTATCTGTTAATATCACCCATGATGAACTAGCCGGTTGCGATTTTGTTCGAATATCCCATACATTATCTCCTTTAATTAGATATCTTTTTGGTCTTGGTTGATAATGTTCAAATTTACTGGGATATTTTTGATCTAACAAGAACCTTGTATAATGTTTCAAGAAAAAACTATACCATTCCACTTCCCCATAAGGAAGGTCTTTTTCTTTCAACCATTCAATAGCTTTTTTTCCATCCTCAAATGGAGGTAATTTATGAGGTAAAACTCCAATTGATCCATATTCCTCAAATAGAACTTCAATTATTTTTTCAGCTTCCTCTCTCACTGTATTCATATGAATTTATCATCTCTTCTAGTTTTTGTTAAGTTATTCTTCATATACTTTTGTATATTTTGTATGCTAGGGGATATTTTCTTTTTAAATCTTCAGGTGTTGGCAATCGATCTCTATATTTTGAATAGTCTTGACCTAGCTCAATAGAAGAGATATTATTTTCTATAATAGGTTTAAGTTTTTCATTCATTTCAAATCCAATGAAATGTCGATAATTCGCTTTTGCAGCTTCAGCTGTTGTTCCATTTCCTAGAAATGGATCAAGAATAATATCTCCAGGTTTAGTACTGAAGTCGATACATCTTTGAATTAGTTTTAATGGCAATTTCGTTCCATTTTTTTTCTTTTTTTGATCATAATCTCTTTTAATGTCCCAAATATCAATCGGATAATGCTCAATTTTATTAAAATAATATTTCTTTTGATTTTTGACAACGAATAATAAGTGATAATGACTTGTGACAAATTTTTTCCGTGTAAAAACTCCAAATTGATATTGCCAGACTAAATGGTTTAAAACTGTTAACCCAGCTTCTCTAATACTCCTTAATACAGCTTCTAAGTTTGTCCAACCACTGAAAATATATGTTGAAGAAGTTTGCTTCATAATTCGTGAAATTTCAGATATCCAGCTTTCAGTGAAGTTATAATAATCACCTTTCACTTCTCCATAATCATCAATTACAAATTCAGAGTTACGGTTATAGATTGATTCTTTTCCAGTAAAATCTAAACCAAAAGGTGGATCTGCGATTATCAAATCAATACATTCACGAGGTAGTTCCTTCATTCCTTTGATACAGTCTATAAAATAAATTTGATCATCATCATATTTGCCAAGATTATGTAAAGTTGAATTATGTATCTTTCCAGCTTTCAATTTTGACCAATCATCATCAGGCCTAAATTTCATTGCTGCTAGTCCAGGAATATATTTGTTTTTTCGTTTTTTCTTAGTCTTCTCCTGAATTTCAGAAGCTAACGGCTTTTTATTTAAAATCAATGGTAACACCATCAGACAATTCTTATTACTTTTTCTCATTAAAAAATGTTTCTACTATTATCGAATTTCGAGCTGGATAGCTTAACTCAGTTAAAGTGGGTTTTAGAAAGCTAGATATCTTTAATCCCCATTCTATAGTTGTTTGTACTAGAAATTGATATTTGTATAGAGTTTAACATGGAAACACTCTTCATGTTGGGTTACGAATATGACTTATATAATCATAAAACCCGACAAAATATGAATAACTGGTGAAATGACATTCCTAGCTTAAAGAATCAATATTAGAGACTATTAAAGGAAATCACTTGGATTTCCATGATTTACAGACTATTCATAATCTAAATACAATATAAAGTTGTAACCTATTAACTCATCATTATTTTATCTTATATTATGTACTCTTTTTTTTAGAACCCTGCTTTTATTACTATAAATTTTGGAATTTAGCAACACTAAATCCTAATTTAGAAGATAACTATTCAGAAAGATTGAATTGATTCTAAAAAAACCTTCAAAGATTGGATATATTTGATTATGCTCCTAAACCGTAAAAATAGCAGTGGAAGTATAATAAACTTAGAAATATCATATTTTTTTAAATAAACTATTCTAGGTTACTGATTCTCTTCCATTAATAGAGATCTATCTAACTGGTTATCAAAATAAGGAAATTATTTAAAAAGGGGAATGGTATAAATCAATATATTAATTAGGATAAGCCAATTAATCTGTAAAAAAATATTAGGTGAGAGGAATTGACGTGGAAGGTAAATTTTAAAGATCCAGATACTGAAAAACAGTATTTCTTATCTAGGGTTAGCAATAAAATGCTATCAATTGCTGCCAATAATCTAAAATTGGAAGAAAAAATATTTTGGAATCCTTCATCGAAAAAGGTAAAAGAATGGAAAGAAATCTTTTTGGGGTGGCCAATTCAGAAATTTAGACAATATCTTCTTCCATATTATATGAGCGGGAGATTAACTACACATCTGTATATCCTAGAAAAAGTCAGTATAAAACGATTAGAGGAAATAACTAAGAATATAGAAACTTTTGTCCAATACGGAGTTCACTTAAAGGATTTACATCCCGAATTTTTCCTATCTCAAGATATTGCTGCAATACTAGTAAAAGTCCCCTTAAAAGAGAGGTACGAGTTGGTAGAAGAGAACAATCAGTTATTAATTAAGCCAATTCATCCATTTGAAGACATCTGGGTTGTTTTTCACATTAATTTAGGAATTTTAGAAATCCGTACCTCAAAATCACAAACAGCTAATCGAATATCAAAACGTTTGAAAAATGAGTTAAGAATTAATTGTCAAGGCATCAAATTCACTTTAGATGAAATGAATGGATTTTTCAAATGGATAAGCAGTATTTCTAATTCCTATATCAGATTTGAGACGGGTGCTATCTCTTCAGCTCATTACACAAGTGCAATGAAACAAAATGGAACTAGAGATTCGCTCCTTGGAACTGATGAATTTACCGAAGCTATGAAGAAAGGTAGGATTATTTCTGCTTATGGACATATCCCTTATTCTTACCTTTT
This sequence comes from Candidatus Hodarchaeota archaeon, assembly GCA_030589605.1. Taxonomy (GTDB): domain Archaea; phylum Asgardarchaeota; class Heimdallarchaeia; order Hodarchaeales; family Hodarchaeaceae; genus Hodarchaeum. The sequence continues at coordinate 14,133 of JAUUVJ010000031.1, forward strand.
TTCAGATATATTTGATCAGGATTCAGTACCTAATAAACAAGATCAAAACCTAAAACAAAATGACAATGAGAACGATAACGAAGATATTGATACTAGAGGAGTTTTAAAATCTTTGGTTGGGTTCAATGTGAATTTTGAATCAGGTAAAATTTATTTCGCGACAGTTTTATCTGAATATGAAATTTCAAAGCTTATTGAACAGATTGTAAATCTATTAGATGTAGAATCTAAAAGAAAGCTATCTCCTCCTAATCGTCAGACAAAATTGAACCCATCAGACCTTGCACACACTCTTTAATTCACGATATGAACAATTATAATTTCGATTTGGTACCTAAAAAAGTTTAATATTCATTATGTAATCAAATAAATTAAGAAAGAAGGAAAGACTCTTGGTCCATGTAAATAATCATTCAAATCAACTTAGAATTTTCACTAAAAAATACGATCGTTTTTCTTTTGATAAACTAATTGGCAAAAGAAAAACCTTAGATAAGCAAAAAGAACTCCTAGAAAAATTAACAGAATTTGAACTAAAAGGAATGCTAGATCTTAAATGGATAGTTTTTTGTCCTGATTGTGGAGCAGATCTAGAATTTTTTACTAAATCAATGAAAAACCAACCAAAAGATTGCATTTATTGTGGAGAAACTAATATTGTGGATCCTCAAAATAATGTTCAATTAATGGTTTTTCTTACCGAGAGAGGAAAGCTATTTTTTCGAAACGAGGGGTGGGAAAATTGGGATCATTGAAGGGACAAATATTAAGCATATATGGAAGCCAAAAATAGATCATAAGGAAGAATTACACGAATACTGGTCAAAAATTACTGAGAGTAAAGACTGGGATCTATTAGAAAAATTTTCCTTCTTATTAATTTCCCATCTTAGTGATAATAATGAGATTCCTTTTTTTCCTAATATACGAAAACATGGTAACGAAATAGACGCATTAATATGCTTGAATCATGCTACATGGGGAGAAGATGTCTTAATTGAAGCAAAAAACAAGAAAAAGAGCAACCCCCGTGATGTGGATCAAATCTTTAGTAGAATGAATATTAATAATTGTAAATATGGATTCCTAGTTACTAAATCAAGATTAACAGGAAAAGGAGGACAACTTGAAACAATTCAAGCTATTAATTCAAAGGGAGAACAAATCATTGTTCCTTTACAAGGCCCTCATTTAGATGAATTCTTCAATTCTGATAACCCTACGAAAAAATTTCTTGAAGATATGATGAATATTGCTAGAA
>JAUUVJ010000030.1 GCA_030589605.1 Candidatus Hodarchaeota archaeon
AAGAAATATAAAGTAATCCTCTATGACATGAGAGGACAAGGACAGAGTGATCATCCAAATGGTAATTATTCCTTTGATTTACATGTTGAAGATCAAAAAGCTCTACTTGATAAATTAAATATTAAGAAATTCCATCATGTTGGGATTAGTTATGGTTCTGAGGTTGGGATGTACTTTGCTCTGAAATATCCAAAGATGGTTGAATCATTAACAATTTGTAGTGGTGTTACATATTTAGAACCTTATCTTCAGTATATTACCCACCTTTGGAGAAAGGCTTGCTCATTAGCTGATCCCATGATGTTTTTCTATTCAACTGTACCATTCAATTTCAATCCCACCTATGTAAATAATAATCAAGAAGTTTTTGAACAAGCTAAAGAACGCTATAAGGTTTTGGACTATCCTGCGTTTATGCGTCTTATAGATGCCTTTTTCGAGTTAAATATTAGACCAGATCAATTGGAAATGATCAATATTCCTTGTTGCATAATTGTTGGAGAGAAAGATATAATCAAACCACTGCATCCTTATTCTGAATTGATGAATAAACATTTACTTAATTCTGAATTATATGTAATCCCTGAAACAGGACATGTAGTGATATGGGAAAAACCAGCAGAGTTTAATTCAATTGTATTAAAATTTCTAGAAAACCAAATAAAAGATACTTGGCGGGAATGATAAATGTATACATTTGATTGGTTAGATAAACGACAAAAGCTATCTCCTAATAAAATTGCGCTAGTAGATGTGAAAGCCAATCGACAGTGGACCTATAAACAATTTAATGAAAGAGCAAGTCGTTTTGGAGAGTTCATACGAGATGAATGGAGAATAAAAAAAGGAGAACGAATTGCTATTCTTGCATACAACTCCTCTAATTATATGGAAGTTCTATATGGGTGTGCTAAGGTTGGAGTAATCCTTGTATGCTTGAATTGGAGGTTAGCTATTCCTGAATTAGAATATATAATTAAGGACTGCACTCCACGTAGTTTGATTTATGATCTGGATTTTAAAAAAGCAGCTTATGCTCTAAAGGAAAATGATTCATTAGAGAAATTGATGGTATTCAGTGACATTGCTTCCAAAGGTGAATGGATTTATGAACATGCTTTAGCTAATTCTTCGGATAAACCAATAGTTATGCTACCAAGAAAATTGGATGATATATGGCATTTATTGTATACATCTGGTACAACTGGAAGACCTAAAGGAGTCATACAAACCTTTGGTATGGTCTTCTATAATGCAGTGAACATCGGGTTGGGTAGTGATCTTACATCTGAAGATGTAACACTTAATTTATTACCTTTCTTCCATACTGGAGGTCTTAACTTATATACAAACCCAAGTATTCATGTAGGGGCCACTGCACTGATCCTGAAATCTTTCGAGCCATCACAAACCTTAAAATTGCTATCTGAGGTAGCAACACTTATGTTTGCCGTCCCAGCTGTTTATAGGTATTTAAGCCAGCATCCTGACTTTGAAAAAACAGATTTTTCTCGTATGCGAGAATGGGAGTGTGGAGGAGAGAAAATACCTCTTTCTCTTCTGAATTTTTACCAAGATCACGGAATTATCATAAAACAAGGTTATGGTATGACTGAAACAGGGCCTACAGTATTTTTAATTGATAAAGAGCATGCTATTAGTAAAAGGGGATCAGTAGGTAAACCAATGATGCATGTGGAAGTAAGATGTGTCGATAGCAATGGTAATGATTTAAGTCCAGGACAAAGAGGAGAATTACTTATTAGAGGGCCTGGAGTGACTTCTGGTTACTGGAACCAACCAGAAAAAACTGTTGAAGTAATAGATAAGAATGGTTGGTTACATTCGGGTGATGTCGTTGAATTTGATGAAGATTACTATTATTACATAGTAGATAGAATCAAAGATATGTATATATCTGGTGGAGAGAATGTATATCCAGCTGAGATTGAACATATACTTGATCAATTACCACAGATCAATGAGGTGGCTGTTATAGGAACATCAGATGAAAAATGGGGGGAAGTCGGAAAAGTCATTGCTGTTCTTAAACCAGAAGAAGAATTGACTGAAGAAGAGATAATTGAATTTCTTCAAGGTAAGATTGCTCATTATAAGATCCCTAAATCTGTAGAATTTGTCGATCAACTTCCTCGTAACCAAGCAGGCAAAATATTGAAGACGGTACTAAGGAAAAAATTTGGTTCTTAATGAATTTGAGGGAGAAAATTGAATAACAAGGTCAAATTGCATGTTGGGCAAGAAGTAATTATAGCACAGACTTTTACTCAAGAACATTTTAATCGGTTTGCAGAATTGAGTGGTGATGATAATCCAATACATATGGATCCTGAGTTTTCAGCTAAAACGTCTTTTGGTAGAACTGTAGCGCATGGTATGCTTCTTTATGGAAATGTGAGTAAAATCCTCGGAAAAATCCTACCTGGCCCTGGTACTATCCAAATATCCCATGATATGATGTTTCCAAACCCTACATATGTTGATGAAGAGGTGAAGATAAAGATTAAAGTTACTACTTTATATCCTAATAAAAACATGGCAAGATTAGAAACAATAATTACTAAACCAAATGGTATTAATGGCCTACAGGGGAGTACACTTGTTTTCCTACCTCACAGCGGAAAACCATTTCATCCTAAATGGGGAAGCGAAGAAAAAGAGGTAAAATATGCTGAAAAAAGTGAAAGATTCTTTTATAAAGGCTTTAAAATCGGTCAAAGCGACTCAATCCGTCGTAAATTCACTCCAAAAGAATTGATTAAATATCAGAACTTGGTAGGAGACACTAATCCGATCTTTAATGATCCAATCTTTGTAAAAAAAATGGGTTTAGATGATGTGATTATACCAGGAAGTTTACTTGGTGGATTATTTTCTTGTCAATTAGGAACTCGTTTTCCTGGAAGGGGTACAAAATGGTTGAAGCAACGACTTATTTTCCTTAAACCAGTCTATAGAAATGAAGAAATCACATCAAAAGTAGAGATAATACGAATACGTTCTGAAAAACACTTATTAAACCTAAGAACCCAATGTTATAGGTCCAGTGGGGATATAGTAGTAGAAGGAGAAGCTTTAGTTCATGTTCAAGATGTAGAACCCAAATGAGTATTAATTAGCTTTAAAAAATTACCTTCTTTTATTCAAATTCCATATTCTTACAACATTAATAACTTATTTTTTCGTTTTGTTAATGGTCTTAAATTATATCAAAATAACGAAGGAGTTGCTAAAATGACTGAAAATTCGTTAGATTATGTAGGAAAGACTTGTGGAGAATGTGCTTACCTCACAGATAAATACAAAATAAATGTTAGTGGTTTAAGTGAAGAAAATGCCGGGTTATGTCGTGCGTAAATACTACATCAGAATTTTGCAGTAATGTATCGTATTGAAAAAGCGTGTCCAGATTTTTTACCACGAAAATAACGTATTTAAGGTACAAATAATCATAAATTCATTTAACAGAGGAGGAGTAGTTAGTTGGGATCCAACTGACCTTCCTTAAACTTAATAAAAGAAGATTATTTAAAATACTTTATAATAGATCCGCTTTCTAGTACCTACTACGTTCTCATTAACAATGAATGAGTAACTGTTTTTTTCTAAATATGAATTGATGTTAGGACTTAATTTAGGTAAAGTTAATTGAAAAAATATAGGGGGATGTTTTTCAAACTTCTTAGCTTCTTTTATTAATTGAATAATAAACTCATGTCCTAATTCTCCTCCAAGTAATTCTGTTTTTTTCCCAACAAACCCCTTCTTCATCATTTTTCTTTTTTCATAAAAATCAATATCATATTGAGGAGGATTGGAAATAATCGCGGCAAATATGTCTAAAGAAGGAAAAAGCCCTTCAATTATTGTTTCCTCAACTTTTATCAAATTTATCTTGGAGGAAAGTTTATTTAATGTAATATTTTCTTTAGCACTTTTGTAAGCCTCCTCATTAATTTCAGTAGCATCAATTCTAAATCCAATTTTGGCAAATATTAGTGCTATAATAGCTGAAGCACCTGTACCAATTTCAAGAATTTTTGGAGTATGAATACTCTTATCTAAATGATTTAAACACCATTTAATAAATTCCCATCTGGAACAGATTGTAGGGGTTAAGAATCCCCTTGGTAATGAAAAATCTAAGTCTAGAAAATCCTGTAATATTAACCGATTATAAAGTAAAAGAGCTTCAGTATTGCCTAGATCGATACCTTTACTAGTACTACTCCTATATTTCCTTAATTCGGGTGATCGTTGTAATGCCTCTTCAATAAGCAATCCACATGATTTCTGAGGTAAATTATTGTATTTCATTGTTATAATTACCCATTTTTGTTTCAAATCATAAAACTTAAGGATAACTCGTTTTTAAAAGGAGTGTTTGAATCAAGTTTAGATGAATCAGAGTAGGTTCTTTTAGATGAAACACAAGATAAACTATAATTGGAAACTTTCTACCCAAGCTCTTAAGGCAGGAGAAGATAATAAGATTGTTGATAGCCATATAACACCGATTTTTGCAACAGCTTCATTTGGTTTCCCAAATGTGGACATTGGAAGGAAAAGATTCTCAGGAGAGGAAACTGGATTCATTTACTCTCGATTAGCTAACCCTACAGTAAATGTATCAGAAAAAAAAATTGCGATTTTAGAAGGAGCAATGCTATTAGATAAAGGTGTTTTCGTAGAAGGACATGCTTTTGCAACTGGGATGGGTTGTATTTCTACAGTTATTATGGCGTTAACAAATGCTGGTGATACAATTATAGCAACTAATCCTCTATATGGAGGTACTGATTATTTTTTAGATGGAATCATGAAACGTTTCAATGTTAATACACAACACATTGATACTTCTGGTGAGAAAGGAGCTGAACGAGTCAAAGAAGCAATTACTTCAAAATCAAGTTTGATTTTTCTAGAAAGTCCGATTAATCCAAATCTGATTATATGTGATATAGAAGAAATTTGTAAAATCGGAAAAGAGAAGCACATACCAATTGTAGTTGACAATACGTTCGCTACCCCAGTATTGCAAAAACCGTTAGAATTAGGTGCAGATATCTCTTTACACTCTTCAACTAAATATTTGAATGGACATGGAACCTCTGTATCAGGTATTTTAGCTTCACGATTAACAGGATCGGAGAGAGAAAAATTGATATTTGTTAAGAAGAATTTAGGTGCTACCCAATCACCATTCGATGCTTTTTTGGTTAGTAACGGAATGAAGACACTTCCATTAAGAATGAAAGAGCATTGTAAAAATGCTCAAGCTGTCGCGGAGTACTTAGAGGAACATCCTAAGATCGAAACTGTATTTTATCCTGGATTAACATCTCATCCGCAACACACCCTAGCTAAAAAACAAATGAAAGCTTTTGGAGGAATGGTATCCGTTGAACTTAAAGGAGGAATTGATGCTGGAATAATTCTGATGAACAATCTAGAAGTATTTAATCTAACTGTATCATTAGGATGTATTGATTCGTTAATATCCCATCCTGCATCTATGAGTCATGCAAAAATCCCAACAGATGTACGTATCAAAATCGGTATCAGTGATGGATTAGTACGAATTTCTGTAGGATTAGAAGACATTGATGATTTAATAGAGGATTTATCTCGAGGATTACATAAAGTATCCAATAAGTAATAAGAAAAAAGGAATTTGGATTAAACATGGAAAAAAAAGATTCTCGAATAATAAAAGCTTTTGAATTTGCATTTATAAAACATCAGGGGTCAAAGAGAAAAGGATCAAATATTCCTTATATCGTCCATCCAGTTGAGGTTGCTATAACCCTAATGAAAAGTGGTGCTTCAGAAGATTTGATTATTGCAGGTTTTTTACACGATCTCATTGAAGATGAAAATGTAACGTATAATGAAATACAAGACTTATTTGGTGGAAAGGTCGCAGATTTGGTAAGACTTGTTTCTGAACCTGAAGAATTGAAAAAAGCTCATAAATATCCAAAGATTACTTGGAAACAAAGAAAAAGGAGCACAATTGATCGAATATCACATACAACACATGAAGGAAAAATGCTTTCATGTACTGATAAACTCGTTAATATAAGAGAGATGGTGAACGATTTTCAGTTTGTGGGAGAAAAACTATGGTCTAGATTTAATGCGGAAAAATCAGAACAGGAATGGTACTATCGATCAATGTGTGAAGTTTTCTCCAGCGAACCAATGCATATTTCAGAATCAGTGATCTACAAACAATTCAAGAACTATATCGATCAACTGTTTAGCTAGAAATTGGTGTGTTTTTTGACTAGTATTTCAAACTTAAATGAGCTCTTAAATAATATGAAACCAAAATTAATAAGTGAGAATCTTGTTTTCTGTTCAATTTCAGAAAAACAGTACAAAGAACTAAAAATTACTCCAATAATGATATTTCGGGAAATAGAAGGAATTACGCTAATCGTCCAGAAAAAAATTGCATTAAAGAACTCACTTTGTCACTCCAATACAACAACATGGTCAATGATCAGTTTAACTGTTCATTCCTCGCTTGAAGCGATTGGTTTCATAGCAGAGATAACAAAATACTTAACAACATTTGGTGTAAGTACAAATGTTGTGTCAGCCTTTTATCATGATCATCTTTTTGTACAAAGCGAAGAAGCAGAAAAAGTTTTGAAATTATTAGAGAAATTTCCATTGAAAAAGTAATCATGGACCTTCAAAAATTAATCTAAAATATAAACTTTTTATATTATTACGATTATAATGTTACAAATAATGTTCACGATATATTGTGTATTAAAATGGAAATAATAAAACTGCTGGAAAGACAGGATATTCCTCTAGATGTAAAGAAAAAAATAAAAGATCACTTAATCAGGTATATGCGGATGGAGGAGGTTCATCAGGAATTAGAACTTCAAATGGTCAAAGCATTCGATTCAATGGTTGATCCAATACACCTGGTTGATACTGATTTGCGAATTATTTTCTTTAACACCGCTTTTAAGCAATGGAATAAGGAGTTGGGTCTGGAAAAGGACGTTCTTGGCAAAACAGTACAAGAGGTTTTCCCTTTCTTACCAAATAGTGTAATTGAGGAATATCATCAGGTCTTCAAATCTAGAAAAACATCAACGGTTAAGGGAAGCATCCATGTAAGGAACTTAGAAATCTTTACCGAAACGCTGAAGATTCCGCTATTCGAGAAAGGAAAAGTGACCCGTATTGTCACTGTTATTAGAAATATAACAGAACACAAACAAGCAGATAAAGCATTGATGGCTAGCGAAGAAAAAGTTCGCACTATTCTTGATCGTATTGAAGATGGTTATTATGAAGTTGATCTTGCGGGAAATTTTACTTTCTTTAATTCCATTCTTAGTAAATTATCTGGATACGATGAAAGTGAAATATTGGGGATGAATTATACCCAATATGCTGATGAAATGGCCGCTACTCGGTTATATGAGATGTTCAATAAGGTATACCGAACAGGAAAGCCAATGAAAGCGGTTGACATGAAAATTATGAGAAAAGATGGAACTAAATACGATGTCGAAGCATCAGTGTCTTTAATACGTGATTCTGATGGAAAAGCAATTGGATTTAGAGGCATTGTTAGGGATATTTCTGATAGAAAAGAAGCAGAAGAGGCCTTACGAGAAGCAAAAGAGAAATATCAGATGCTTATTGAAAAGATGGAAGAGGGTGTTCTTTTAGAAGATGCAGAAGGAAATATATCATTTGTGATCCCAAGAGCAATAAAAATGTTTGGTTATACAGAAGATGAATTACTAGGTAAACATTGGACTGATATTGTAACACAAGAAGATCTTGACAAAACTCAGACTGAATACAAGAAACGGAGCTCTGGAATCAGTACCACTTATGAAGTTAATATTAAAACAAAAGATGGGGTTCATACTCCAGTCATAATCACGGGAACTCCTATTTTTTCTAAAGCAGGAAATTTCGATGGAGTACTCTGCGTTTTTACAGACATTACTGAACGTAAACGAGCAGAAGAAATAATTCAAAAAACAAAACAGCAGTTACAAGATATGTTGGATAATACCCCCGCTGCAGTTTATGCCAAGGATTTAGAGGGCAAGTATATTTTAGTTAATAAACCATGGCGTAAACGGGCGGGATTTCTTAATCAAAAAGTAATAGGTAAGAATGATATCGAAATTTTCCCACAATACTTTAATGAAATCTGGAGTGATTACGAAAAACAAGTTCTTGAAAGTGGTGAATCTACCCAATTCGAAGAAATTGGGAGGACTACTGGTAAGGTTTATTTAGCCACAAAATTCTTACTACGCAATCCTAATGGGGAAATTTACGCCTTATGTAACAACTCAATTGATATTACAGAGCGTAAACATACAGAGGAAGCGTTACGAGAAGCTAAAGATAAATACCAAATGCTTGTTGAAAAAATGGAAGAAGGAGTTATATTAGAAACTGCAGAAGGAAATATTTCCTTTATAAATCCAAAAATGATCAAAATACTTGGTTATAAGGAAGAAGAGCTACTAGGAAAGCATTGGAGCTTTTTAGTCCCAAAAGAATTTCATTCCCTTGGTGAAATTGAGAGTATGAAACGCCTTAAAGGGGTGAGTAGTACCTATGAAAGTTGTCTTCTCGCAAAAAATGGTACTCACATACCAATTATTGCTTCAACAACACCAATTATTGCTGCTACTGGGAAATTTCAAGGAGTTCTTGTAGTAACTACTGATATCACCGAACGTAAACAAATGGAGGATGCTTTAAAGCAAGTAAAACACGAAGAAGAACTCTACCATGCTATGCTTAGCCACTTTGTTAATAACGATTTACAGGTTATCATTAATAATTTGGAAATGATGATATTAAAATTCGAATCCCTTAGTGTAATGGATAAAACGTTTGCTAACAAAATAATGGACGCTACTTCTCGTTCATCAAAAACCATTGATAATGTTAATAAAATTTTTGAGGTTCTCCAATTTCCTTTTACTCATAGAGAGACACATAGTTTGTTAACTACAATTGATGATGTAATATCCGAATTATGTTCGGTTCTTTCTCTTTCCTTTAATGTAATTATCAATCGTAAAAGTCTTGATAAAGTGATAGTAGGGGATAAATACCTCAAAGATATCTTTTATGAATTAATACTGTTTAGCCAAAGCTATAAAGAAAAACATATGGATAAAAGAGACCCAGTTATAATTGAAGGATTTCAAAATCCTTCCTATTTCTGTGTATCCATCCGTGACTCCCTCTCTCAACCTATTTCGGAGGATATTAGTTCAAGTCTCTCTGAGAAAATTACAGATGATTGGGAATACCAAGGACATTATATTGGTATAGCTCTCGCATCAGTAATAATGCAGCATTATAGTGGTTCTTTGAAAATTCTAGCGTTAGATCAGAAAGGAAATGAGTTTCAACTTTATTTCCCATTAAATTTGCTTCAGTAATCGAAAGATTTGAGACAAACAATGAATATGAAAGGGCAGTTTCTAGTCTGATACAGAGTGAATTAAAATATTTATAACAATAAATCATCTTTAACCGAGCGGTTAATCGATTCCGTTATCTTTTCACTTATGATTATAATAAGCTGTGAGGGCGTATAGGTTTGTTCGTGAAGGTTCTGATCTCTAATAATGAAATCAAAGAAATCGGAGTAACATTTTAGCACATGAGGAAAAATATTTATTTTTCGAATTTATCATCTAATTGGCTTGCTTTTTATAGTAGAACCTAAAGCTTGGTTATTAAATAAATCAAATTTATGATGGTTTCATTCCAAAGCAAGCTACATTAATTTTTATTGAAATTCAGATTCTAATCGAATTTGTTTATATATTCATCTTATGATAGAGAATCCCTTTAGTAGTTTATTAACAGCTTCAGGTTTAGTTTTAACGATATTTCTACAAGCTTTCCTAGCAATAAAAAAAGTTCTCTTATCATAATCATTTTCTGATAACCATTCACCGAGAGTTAATAAAACTAAATCTGGGTACTTTCTCGAAATATCAGATAAATTATTAGCTACACTCTTCCTGACATACAAACTAGGATCACAATTAAGATTCTTAAGAATTTTTATAGCTTCCTTCGGCTTTTCTTTAATCCAATTTTTTCTACTAACTAGTACTGGACGTAATGATTCAGAAACACATCTTCTTGTAAATTCATTTGAATCTTTAACCCATTCATTATAAATAAGAATTATATCCTCAGGAAAATCTTGTAATAGTTCACGTAATGCCATTTGAGCTGATTCTCTTACAGCAAAATGAGAATCATCTGCAGTGTTCTTAATATAATGAATGTATTCTGAAACTGAATATTCCTTAAAAGCACAACTTGATGCTAAGAGGGCTACTAGCATTCGAATTTGCCAATATTTACTATGAATTAATACTTTAAGTGATTCTCTCTGTAAATCTAACGATATTTTTTCTTGAATCTGTTTCCGTATTTGTCGTAGTGACCAGACTATTCCTTTTCCAATTTTCTGTTTTTCAGGGATGCTATTTTTCTTTTCTTGGATTAGATTATAGAGTGGTTCTTCATTCTTATTTAGAATAAGTTCTTGGAAAATGTCCAGAATTGACATGATAAAACGACATATTTATTTTCTATTTCAAAACTGTTATTGTTTGGGATAATTTTTATAGGAAAATCAATGTTCTAGATTAAAATAGAGACAATTTAAAATTTAAATCGAACATGATATCTAGTTACCACATTATTAACTTTATTTGAGATGTTATTTCTTGAATCGCTTTGTTCCTACTGATTTACTTGAATTTCCTGCTATAAATTATTTCAAATATAGGAATAAAGGAGATGTAAATGATTTTAATATTTCAAAAGAATTCATAAGAGCTTACACACCATACTACGGTAAAGATCCACGAAAATTTTTTCATTTGAATAGCTCATCTAATATTCCAGAAACTAATTGGACAAAAGAAAAAGAACGTGGTTCTTTCATTCATTCTATTGGCTATTCCCAAACATTGTACAAGCCTCTATCCCCTATCCTTCAAACAAAGAAATTTAATCCTGTATTACGTATGATTACACAAAAATATAAACAAAAGAATCACAATGGGAAAGAAAGAAATGATACTGTAGTTCTATTTGTACATGGGTTTGCAGAAAATACTTTCAAATTGCATGAACAGAGTTATTTTCGCATATTTAGCCATATTTTCAATTCAGACATAATAGCATTGGAATTACCATATCATTTTCAACGTCAACCTACTGATTCACCTTTTTCAGGTGCATATTATCTTAACGGAAACCCAATCCGTATGCTAGAATCTGTTCGTCAATCAATTCAGGAACTAATCCAATTAACAGAAAAATTAAAAGAAACATATTCTAGAACTATATTATTTGGCATTTCACTAGGCGGACACCTTCTCGCTATGGCAAGCCAATTTGTAGAGGGGGTAGATATTATTTCGGCTTTAGCATCCCCATTTTTGTTTAGATTGAATCCGAAAATTGTACCAGTTTCTACAAATATTGTTAACTATATTAAAAAGGAAGGGTATACGGATTATTATAAAATCTTATACCCAACGAATTTGAAGTATTTTGCACCCCAGACAACTAATGAAAATACAGTAATAATCGGAGGAAGGTATGATAGGATTGTTCCCTTCCTTCAAGTGAAGAATCTCGCAAAGATGCTTAATAAACCACTTTTTTCGTATCCGGGTGGTCATGTTTCTATCATTTTTTGGTTACACTCTTTATTGCATCAGATAAAAGATCTCTTTCAAAAAATAGATTGACAATCTGATCTTATTAAGTATTAAAAACGTTTATATCTCTTAGTTTTGGTTTTAAAGGAGTAAAAGGGTCAAGATTAAACCAAAAACACCAAATCTCCCACACCTGTGACAACCAAAAAGATAACTAAGAAAAATTAATGATCTTTCATATGAATAGGTCTGGCTTTTGCCCAAAATATGTCCCACATTAGTTTAAATAATTCAACCAAACTCAAGCTTTCTGCTCGAAGAGCTTCACTATGGGAATCCTCATGCGAATCTAAGAAAAATAAATATATCCTAATATCATCAACAAGCATAAATGATTGTGGAAAAGCCATACCTAACGATTTTACGACAATATTTTCCGATTTTAAACCATGTGTTAAAGTTTTTTGAAGATATGGGGAAGTTCGTTGGATAAATTGTTCTTGATTCCCAATAAGAATATGCAATTTTACTCCTTTACGGGACAGATTCTGAATGTCTTTAACAAATGATGAAGGGTCGAATAATTTTTCAAACATAGTTGTCGCTGAAGAACTTGAAAAAGACGGATCTCTTATTGCTAGATATAAATGCTTTTTTGCGGTCTGAACCTCTATCGGAAGAATTTCCTTCACTAGATCTTCGGTTATTAGAGTAACTCTGCTTCCTAGAAACTCTTCATGTCGGTTGTTCCAAATACCTTGTAAAGACGGTAGAAGGCTTAACATCTTTGAACTTTCTTCCTCAAATAGCTTTCTACGCTGAAAGAGCCAGTTATCAAGTGCTTTTCGTGGTGCTATAGCTGAAAATTCCTTTGGTGCTATTGATCTTAATTCCACTAGTCCATTTTCTTTCAGAGATCTAATAACTTCATAAATCCTAGTTCGCTGAATTTTTGTTGACTCTGACAGTTCAGTTGCAGATAGCTTTTCATTAATTAGTAATTGAAAATAAACATCAATCTCTTTTTTAGATAATTTGAAAAGGACTTGTAAATGTTTTTTCGTCTCATCATCACGTTTCATTACATTTTTGCCTCAATTTTCTAATATTGTCTCGGAAACCCCTAGGTTACTTAAGTAGTAACCTTACTACTTACTTAAGTAGTAACCCCTAGGTTACTTAAGTAATCAATTAACGAATAGCCCATTCCCTTAATAGTATGTGTTTGAGCTTCAACGACTGGTTTCAATCCTATTTCCTTGATTATTTGACTAGTCATTGGCCCAATCGAAACTAGTCCAATTTTTTTACCTTTAATCAGTTTAACAATCGGATTAAGCGCTTTTGCGACGGTTCCAGCTGTTATAAAAATGAAATTTGTTCCCTCAAACTCTTCAGCAGAAATTTTTCTTGGGATTACTTTGTAAATTGGGATTTCTTTAACAGTAAAAAACTCTAAGAGCATTGTTCGCAAGTCAGGAGTTGCATTTTCAGAACGTAAGATAAGTATCTTAGTATGTTTATTTTTTTCTAATTGTTCGAGGATTAATTCTCCCAAAGCAATGGAAGTAAATCTAGTTGGATGAGTAGAAACAATTCCTTTTTCCTTGAGTTTCTTTTGTGTTGTGGGTCCTATTGAAAAATATTCTGGCCCTTTCGGTAATGGATTCCCTTGATATCTTTCGCAGATAATTTCAACTCCCTTTTTACTCGTAAAAACAATTACATCATAATCATTTAAATCAGGAAGAATAAAATCCTTAATTTCGAATTTTAAAAAAGGAATATATTCAATATCAATACCTAGGTTTTTTAACCAAAGATCTGAACGTTTAGATCTATCATTTTGCCTACTACTTGTTGGAATTACTATCTTTTTTTCATAAGACTGGTTTCTTAAAGTATCAAACCAGTTCAACTTATTTCGTAAATTTACCACTTCACCTACAACAATTAATGCTGGTGTCTCAATCGCTGCTTTCTCAAGATCAACAACTGTAGTTTTTACAACCCTTTGATTCTGTAATGTTCCATTAGTTATTATTGCTACAGGTGTTGAGCTATTATACTGTTTTGAATTTAATAATTTCCTAGTGATCTCTTTACGATTTGTAGACCCCATCAGAATAACTGAAACTGGAGGATATTTTTCGAAATCTACAATATCAGAATTATACTCTGATTCACGTCCAGTTACAATTGATAACTGCGAATTATAAGATCTATGGGTTACTGGAATCCCTGCATATGCAGGTACAGCAATGACAGATGAGATGCCAGGAATAACGTGGAAAGGAATCCCTGCTTTTACTAAAAATTCAGCTTCTTCTGCACCTCTTCCGAAAACAAAAGGATCCCCACCTTTTAATCGAACTACTACATCATGTTGTGATCCTAGCTTAACTAGTAATTCATTGGTCTCATCCTGAGTCATATAATGATGGTTAAGTTTCTTTCCAGCAAAAAATTTTAAGCACCCTGGTTTTGCATACTCTAACAAGCTTGGATGAGTTAATCGGTCATAAACAATCGCATCAGCATCAGATAATAAACGTTGACCTTTTATTGTGATTAGTTCAGGATCACCAGGTCCTGCTCCAACTAAGTAAACTACCATAATCATCTCTCATACAATTAGTTCTTTTGCACCTTGGGTTTTCATTCTGTGAGCTAGGTTTATCCCTAGTTGTTTTGCATTATTTACCAAGTCTAACATCGATGTTCTTAAAGAAATATCCCCATTTGGTGTATTAATAGCAGCAAATAGTTCAATTTCCTTTTTATCATTTTTTAGGATCGCAACAGCTCCTAATGGTATAATACATCCTCCTCCAAATTCCTGAAGAAATGATCGCTCTGCTGTTACCATGTTTCTAGTTTCTAAATCATCTATCTGGTTAAGAATGTTTAAAACACTGTGATTGTCAGTTTTAGTTATTGCAGCAATTGCGCCTTGTCCAGGACAAGGTACAACTTCGTCTTCTCTAAATTCTGTTATAGAATAGCTATTAACTTCTGGTACTTCTATTCTTTGAAGAGCTGCTTGAGCTAGGATTATACCATCCAAATTGTTTTGTTTTAGTTTCCCTATTCTTGTATCGACATTTCCTCTTAACGGGACTATGTTTAGATCAGAACGTAAGCGTAATAACTCTGATTTGCGACGGATGGAGGATGTTCCGACGTGAGCGTTTGGTGGAAGCTCATCCAAAGATGAGTACGGTGAGATCAACACATCCCAAGGAGATGCTCTTTTTGGTATTGCCCCAATCTTCAATTGGTCCAAGTATTGAGTAGGAACATCTTTCATTGAGTGAACTACTAGATCCACTTCATTTTTCAAAAGTGCTTGATCAATTTCACGTACAAAAACACCTTTACCATAGTTGGGAAGCAAATCCAAGCGAGAATTTATATTTATATCACCAGAGGTGTGAATAATCTGTATTTCGAATTCAATATTAGTAAACTCTGATTTGAGGAGAGAAACGATGATTTCAGCTTGAGCTAAAGCTAGTTTACTTCCACGAGTTCCTACTTTCAAAATTTGCACTGTTTTGCTTTCTCCAAAGTATCTTCTATGATCTCATTTGAATGAGTAGTGGAAACAAAATTACACTCATATTGTGAAGGAGGATGAAAAACTCCTTTTTCTAACATTTGACGTTGATATTTCAAAAATTGTTCTTTTTTGACAATTGTAATTGCTTCTTCATAGTTCGATACTTTATCCTCTGACACATACATACAAAACATACTAGCTAGTCCTTGTACTGATGTTTTGGGAAATATATCCTGT
>JAUUVJ010000029.1 GCA_030589605.1 Candidatus Hodarchaeota archaeon
GAACTATTAACACGTATTCCCCTCACAAAAGAAGAAATCGTGGAAGGTCGTGTATATCTTCTAATTAACGATTACAAGGTTGATTTCACGGAGGAAGCTCGGAAGTATGCTAAATGGCGGTATACCCGCCTCCTTGAAAGGGAGTGAAGAAAGGATGAGTGTCACATTAAATGCAATAAGAAACAATAAAAAAGCTTTATTGATCCATTTACTAAATGTCGGCAATGGAGATTCGATCATTGTGGAGACCCCGGAAGATGAAACCGGGGAACGGGTTACTATCGTTGTGGATTGTCATAAAGGTGATAAAACAAAAGAATATCTTGGATTCCTTGGAACAACTCACTTAGATCTGGTAGTTGCCACCCACCCTCATAGAGATCATATTTTAGGATTACCTAAGGTTCTCCGTCATTTCAAAGGAAAAATAATCCAGTTTTGGGATAGTGGATTTCGACATAATACGGGTGATTGGGATAAACTAGTGGATGCATTGAATGAACAACCAAAGATTCGTTTTGTTCGGCCAACCGCTGGATTAAGTACCAACATTGGTGGTATCCAACTTACTGTACTCGCCCCCTCGATCAGCCTTCGAAATAGATACGATTCCTACGGTGTAAATATCAATAATGCTTCAATTGTATTGAAACTGGATTATCAAAAGAAGGCGGTTATTCTCGCGGGAGATGCTCAATGGGATAGCTGGGGTAAAATCACCGAAGATTTTCCACATTTCTTTGAAACAACAAATCCCGATCAAAAAATCCAAACCAAGAGATTTAATCCCTTAGAATGTGATATCCTAAAGGTAGCGCATCATGGTAGTAAACATGGGACATCTTTGGAAGCTATCGAGAAGCTAGGGCGTGATTTTCGTATGATTAAGGGGCCAAAAACCACGATAATCTCTCATGCTGAAGGAGGTAGCGATGATCATCCTGATCAAATAACAATGGATATCTTGCAAGCAGTAGAGTCACAAGTCATTACAACAGTTAATGGATCCATTATCCTTAGCATTGATGATGATACAATTCTTTGTTATAAAAATAAGGACGGTATGGGTACAGCAGATCTACCTGAGGTCGATGAATTCAAAAAAGTCACATTAGCTGGATAGAATAAAGAATACTTTTATTTGTGTGGAATTGGAATGATGAGTGAACGATGGGGAACTTTATCAGTTAGAGATCATCTCAACCCTGAACAATTAGCTATTGATCTTCTGCTTTATGATAGATTGGTTTTTCCTTACCCAGATAATTCGTTGGTTATTGATAATGAAACTGAATATCGAAGATGGGAGCGAAAAAATTGGCAGCCTGCTATACTAAAGGAAATTTGTACCGAATTAGGAACCCTTGCAATTATGAAGCCATGGGATCATGAGAGAAGAGAGAGATATAAAAAGAGACTACAGGAACTCAAGGACATAGATATTGACACAAAAGGCATGGTAGATGATTCCAAGAATTCTTATTTAGCAGAAGAAGAATACTATGATGTTACTCGCCAAACCTTAGCATTCGAGCAACCTATACTGCCAAAAAACGTTCATCATGTTAACGTTGTAGCTGCATATCGTTCGAGAAAGGAATGTATGGCGGATTTTAAAAATAAGGATAATGAGAAATTAAAAGTACCAAAAGTTTCATTTCTACTTGGACAAAAAATTGCTGTTCCCAAATTCTCATCACCACATGAATTATTCAATGATGTCCTATCATTGGTAAGAAATGATGACTTCAGAGCAAAAAGACGAGAATTATACGAATGGCAAGAAAAAATGATTAGACGAGGAATACCAGAAGAAAATGCTGTTGAAATAATGAATGAACATGTGAAGGGGTATAACGACATTATAGAAGAAGCTAAAGAGAGGATTTACTATAAACTGGCATTTACTCTTATAAGAAGCGGGATTAGTGTAGTAGCTACAGGATTCAATCCGATTGCGATTGGACTAGCATCACTAGACATTGCCCACTTTTTAGCATTTGATCGAAAACTCCAGTTTGATCCTGGGGAAAATAGACCCGCAGCTATGATCCATGACATTCAAACAAAGTTAGGATGGTCATGGAAGTGAATCTAGCTTATTAATATAAAGAAGGAGATCCTCCTCCAGTATCAAACTCCAAGGAAATCAATTATTATTCTTTATAATTACGGTTTTAACAGTTTTAATAAAAACATGAAAAAATAGTATTTACTTTTCCGATCTAAACCAGCCTTTTACGACAATAATTAATAGAGTTTTATCGCATTGTAGATGGGACAACTCTTTTTAAAAGAATAATTTTTTGGTCTATGCCCCATTTTCTCTTTACTTGTATCTAGTGACGTAAAATAGCGAAATCTCACCTGTATTTAAAAATAAATCAAAACGGGGGAAATGACTTTTTGTGAAAATCAATATGCTAGTTTGGAAAAGAAAGCATAAGAGGGATTTAAACTCTCTCAAAATCTAGCAATGGGGGTAGTAGAAGGGAGATGGGGAAAAACAATCTGATCTAAACTTTGTTACATTTCAATACAAGGGTATTCTTCATGGTTTTACTAGAGGTTACGTTGGTTATTGTACGAAGTGTTCGAACAAATATCTAAGCAAAAAAGGAGTTTTTTTATTGTGCTGCTTCTAATTCAGCAACACGTCTTTCTATATCTTCTATTTCAGCATTCATTGTTGTAAATGCTTCTATTACATATTGTCGAAATTCTGATTCGTTCATTTCTTGTACGTCGTTGGTTATTACACATCTGTTACAAAAATTTCTAAAATAACAATAAGAATCTGTGTGTATTCCTAAATAATAAGTTTTATCAAAGAAATTTCTTGAGATAATCTAATACATACTCAAGATCTTGTTACTTACTTTCTTTAAAAATTATAAAGTGAAGATGTTTCTTTTTCCTGTTCTTTCGGTTCCGTAAGCTCTCCTTCAAAGCCTCCAACCCGAACATTTCCTCATAATTCGTTTTCTTGGAGGGATACCCGATCACCTCAATCTATACATTGGGATTGAGTCGTAATTCCTTCACCTATTTGACTTATTCAATTAATAATCAAAAAAAAGTTAATAGAGTGCAATAGCGATTTAAAACAGCAAATGAGGAAAGAAGAACTTTCTCGTAGATAGTTTTTTATAATCCGGTATCAAAGGAAATGAGTACAACGAGACTGAGTAGATAGATACAGGATTTCAATCCATAATAAAAAAACTCAAGATTCTGAAAAACCAGAGGAAGCAATTGGAAAATTGGTTGATAATTTCTTTCAAGAAAATGATTTTGACAGTGAAAGATGAGAGTGGTTAAGAAACATGTGTAAAAAAGTGGTTGAATACATTGTAAGGGTTGTTAAAACAGTAGTCAGGATAAATGATTGTTATTTTTTCTGGAATGTTCCAGAATTTGAACCTGAAAGATGGAATGATGGAGCTACGGTACAAGAATGTAATAACTGCTATAATTATGCGTGTAATATACAGACGAACACCTATGCACAACCAGGTTATGCAAGTGGAAATCAAGCCTCTCAAATGATTTGCCAAGAAGTAACTGATGGAGCAGTTTCTGACGGACTCAAACCTATTAATAATCTAGATGAACAATGTGAATTATGCGGTCATAAAGTTGCCCTAGCTGTCGGAATATTATATGATATTTATCCCGATTATCACTGGTACCGCCAAGATAAAGATGGAACATGGTCACATAAACCAGGAGAAGGGACAGCAAGGAATACTGACAATTCGGAAGATTTCATTACTGATCCTGAAACAGCTGATCGTGGAGATTATTCCACTTTCTGCGGTTTTTTCTGCGTGGGCAAAGGAGAAGTGAGAATTGATGGACCAAGGATTAACTGTTATGGTTGAAAAGTCATAGGGTGATATAAATGTCAAATGAGACTAATAAAGTCATTAGAATTTCTTTGAGTGTTTTTTCAGGACGACCCAACCCTTACTGGGAACTGAGCGGAGAAAAAATCGATGAACTGAGAAATAAGATCATTGGCCTCCCTAGGACAAAAGAGGTTCAGTCACCAGGATTGGGATATAGAGGTTTCAAGATCAATAACAGGGAAAAAATTAAGGGTATTCCAGAGCGAATGTATATTTACAGGAAGACTATCTCCTTCAGGGAGAAAACTGTAATTGTTTTCTATGAAGATAGCAATAATATAGAGGAATTGTTATTCCAACAGGCTAAAGAGCAAGGTTTTGAAAAAATAATTGAAAAAATCAAAGCTAGAGAAGAAAATGAGGCTAAATCCGTGTAAATATGGTGTTATTCCAATAGGTTAAAGAGCAAGGTTTGATAAATTATTGCAAATTAGAATAGCCCTGAGACTTTTTCACTGTGTTACACGGATAGCAATTAAATGAAAGATTAGTTCTCGGTATCTACACACGAATGGGTCATTTTCGGTGACCACTCACTTCTATTATACCCCAATGTAGACTTAAAATAGATGGTCTGACTTAATTATCTTTTAAGTACAAACTATAACCTAAGACGGTTATAAATTGATACACTAGAGGAGTAATGGTTTGAGTCGATGTTTGATTATCAAAAATCCCGATTGATAATTGATTGAAAGCTTCTTTAGATAGCTTTTTTTTCAAATCTTTCTTTCGATTTAATGTCTATAATCGAGGAGGTACTAAGGGTAATGAGTTTTTTCTTTAGTTTAAAAATAATCTAAAATAGGCCTTGAATTAATTCAAAGAAGGCTTTATAAAATCAATTTCTTGAGAGATCTAGATAGTAAGAGTAAATTGTCCCCTAGTGCATTTATGGATGTTTTAACAGGCGAATTTGGAAACCAGCGATTTATTTATGGAGCCTTTTTACCCGCTCTATACGCTACTTTTTTCCTTCTATATTTCATTTAGATCCGACAAAATTGCTTATTCAAAGAAAACATTAAGTTATTGATAATGGTCAGAACTCAGAATAGAGGATTAGTTGAGGATAGAGGGAATTATATTTTTGAATCACATCGAATAAAGTTAATCCATCTAAGTGAAACAGAATTTCTAGCAACATGGGAATATTTTCTCAAATATTTTGAAAAAGGATATTCATTTACAAATTGCTTACTGGTAGTTATAACAAAACTCTTTGAAGATAATATCTATATTGCTACTTTTGATAAACGTTTTAAGGGACTGATTCCAGTAATCGAGTGATTTTTTTTATAACTAAACCATCAACATATCCATTCAAATGTAGAAGGAGAGGTGAATGAAAAGAAAAACTCCTCATTCACCTTCAATAGTCCGTTGTCGAGCACGATGACGAGAAACGAAAAAGATAACAACAAAAAGGCAAAAACCAAAGAAGAACAGACGACCGAAAATGTTCAAGATGGTTAAGGGAACAGCTAATTGAGGATTGTCATTAAACGTAGTACCTAAATCGTCACCAAAATCACCAAAAACATCCCCAAGATGGCCACCAATGCCACCAAAAAACTCACCCACACGGCCACCAAAATCACCCATAGTCTCACCAAAACCACCAAAGAAATCACCTAAACGACCACCAAAGTCACCCATACGATCACCAAAAGATGAAAAAGGTTCAACATGACCATTACCAATAACTGACCAGAGTAAAACAAAACTAAAAATAAATGCAATACCTAGGAATGCGAAACCTAAGATCCAGCCAGAATGTTTAACACCAATACGTTTACAACCAACACGAGGATTGGGAGAAACAGATCGAGAATCATGAGGAGAGACAAAACGAGGCTTAGATAAAAGACCAGGAGAACTAAATTCAACCTGAGATTTAGGAGGAGAAGACATTAATTCATCTTGAGGAGGAATGATAACATTACTATGTAAATCAAAACCACATTTAGAACAAAATTTAGCAGATTCTTCATGTTTAGAACCACAAAGCTCACAATACACCATTACAATTTCACCATCACAAATAACATAATAAAAAAAAGATTAGGAAGCTACAACCATATAATAATGACGACGCATGTCCATCATATCAGGAATTTGAGTAATCAAACGAGCATTCTTAAGCTGACGTAAAGCTTGACGAACAGTACGAGGACTATAACGAGTCTTCAACTCAATATCACCAACATGCATACGCTTACCAGATCTTAAAGTTCGATAAACCTTCTGAACAGAAGGAGGCATAACACCAACCAATTTGGCACCCAATAAAACAGTACTAGACATTTATTTTCACAAACCTAAATAAAATAATTCGGAAGTTAGTTAGATACATACTTAGTTAGATATAAATCTAACCAATATATAAACCTTACCATCATGCCAATCTAGGGAAAGACGATCTTAACTTAGAATTATTTTACAAAGAAATAAAGAAATGATTGGACATAAAAATTGCTTGAAAAAGGTAAAGTTCAAATTAAACTGAAAAATAAGAAAAGAAAAATAGTTAATAACAAAATGGAAGCAATGAAGGCGGAAGTAAGTAAGGTCTAGATCTATGAAATGATATCATATATTGAGACAAATATCCTGAATCCAATTGAGAAGAATTGTTCTAGAATTCCAACCTAATCTTGTGAAAAACTCACAAATCTAAATATAAGTACATTAATATCAGTACAAACTGAAAATTAATTAGTATATGTCGAGTAACGCGATTATCTTCCTCATTCAGTTAAGTTACGCTTTTATAAAATAAATAAAGCCAAATAAAAACTTTTCTTTAGTTAATCGTTGGTTAATTCGCATCCATTATATAACAGATGTGCAATAACCAACGATATGGGTTCATTAGAAACTTTAATTTAGGAATACTGAAAATGACTCCATAGATGTCCTTATTGCAGCAATAAAGGAGTTTCATAATGCTTTTAGCATTTCTATAAAAACATCCTAAAATAACATATTAACAGAAGATCAATTTCTTTTTAGCAAGATAGATATATGAGAATATTATATCATTTAATTACCTAATTAATAGATTTTATAAATTATATAAATTAAGGTGTCTGGGTGGGTAACCCATATGAGTGAAATCAGAATTGAAAAATCAAATATTGAGAAAATTAGGGAAATAGAGATAGAAGACCTCTTTAATCAATTTAATTACCATATAATTATTACCTCAGAGTCACTACCTGTAACCCTCCTTTATGGAATGAATGGTTCTGGAAAAACTACGATATTAAGAGGTATACATGCAATTCTTAAAGGTGAATACTCTTATTTTAATACATTTCCCATTAAACGATTTGAACTTGTGTTTAAAAGTTTTAAAACTGGTATTGAAAAAAGAAACAAAAAATTATATTCGATTGCCCACATTAATAATAGAAAGAAGGAATTTGAAATAATAGAACCAAGTAGCGGAACTAAAAGGGATTATTACAGACTAATAAGGAATTTAAAATCGCACCGTCTTACCCCTGTAAGGCGTAGAAGATTGTTAAATGAATTGAAATACAGATATGACATTGGAGATGATGTGGATATAATAAATATCGACTTAGAAAGTGATACAATTGTATTAAAGAGTGGAACAGATGAAACTACTTATCATTTTCCCTTAGATGCTTTATATTTAAGTACTTCAAAAGATATTCCGTCTTGGCTTAAAAAAATCAGAATAAAAATGCCCTCTTCATATTTGATAAAAGAACAGCGGTTAATAAGACCTGAACTAAGAGAATCACGTGAGGAATCTCTTTCAAGCTTAGAAGCTGTTCCATTCCATGAAAGAGATCTACGTAGAAAGATTTCATCAACTCTAAACGAATATGCTAACCAATCTCAACTATTAGATCAGTCGTTTCCCGTCCGAATTTTCAAACAACAGAAAAATTATAATTCTCAAGAAAGTTTGGAGCTATCAGAGGAATTATCTAAGATTGATATAAGAAGAAAAGAGTTACAACGAGTAGGTGTCTTGGAAGAAGAGGAGGAAGTAGATCCTTCATTAGTTGAATTTAAAAAGGATTTTAAAGATTTAGATACATCATTAAAAATTGTTTTAAATACTTACATTGAAGATAATTGGAAAAAGCTCTCAATTTTCAATAATCTGTATGATAGAGTTCTTCTATTTCAAAAAACTGTTAATAATTATTTTGTAGGTAAAAAATTGGATGTAAATGGTGATAAAGGATTCTTTATAAGAATTGATGAGTCTGAAAAAGAACTTTCAACAGATCGTCTTTCATCAGGAGAAAAAAATATGTTAGTTATGGTATATGAACTCATATTCAAAACTGATGAAAATTCAATGGTTTTAATCGATGAACCTGAAATTTCTCTCCACGTTAAATGGCAGAAAAAATTAATCGATGATTTGGCAGATATGGGGAAGTTAAATGATATAAATTTCATTTTAGCAACACATTCACCTATGATAATTGCAGACCGTTGGAATTTAGCAGTTAGACTAACAAATGATGAAAATTAAAGTTAAGAATATTTTGATTGGGGATTGAAATTAAATGAGAGAATACTTGACTATTAAGGATGATATAGCAAGTGTGTTTTTATTAGCTCAAGAATCACTTGAACAGCCAATTATTCTAGTAGAAGGTAATACTGACAAAAACTTATTAAAAAATTGTTTCAATTCTGATATAAACTTCTATATTCCCTTTAATCTAGGGAATCAAAAGCAGAGTATTATTACAATCATTGATAAAATTTACGAGGAAGAAATAAAAAATACTATAGGAATAATAGATGCTGATTTTGATAAATTAGGAATATTACATAATCCTAATTATCCTCCAAATATTTTCGTAACAGATTTTCATGATATAAATGTAATGCTGTTTTGTTCACCCGTACTTTTGAAGTATCTTGAAGAAAGAGGTTCAATAAAGAAAGCAGCTCAATTTTTTTCGGTGAAAGAGAAATGGGAAGAAGTTATTGCTCCACTTAGAGAATTATTAATAAACTGTACATATAAAATAGGGTTAGTAAAAATTTTAGTAAAGATGGATGATATTAAGATTAACTTTACTGTTTGTAAATTAAAGATAGAAAGAAAATACACCTTTGATTTTGTCAAATATATAAAAATTTTATTGAATAGCAATAATATGCATTCTGATTTTTCTTCTATTTATAATAAAATAGAAAAATTGGAAAAACAATCTTTTCCACACTTACAAGTTATCAATGGCCATGATATTTTTATTTTACTAGCTTTATTATTGAGAAAAGCTTTAGGTTCGAATACTGGTCAAATAGTAAAAGAAATAGAAAAAGAAATCAGAATGTGTTTTGAGTGTAGATATTTTACTGATACTAAGTTATTTGTAAACCTAGCAAATTGGGCTAAAAAATTTGGTTTCAAAATTTTTAGGGTTGAAAAAATACGAGCGTAAGTCTCGATTTATAATCCTTTTTTTATAAGTATCTTTAGGGATACCACAGCTATCGGTAATCACTTTATATCTCTGAAAAATCAATTATTAGATTATTATCAATTGATAATTTCTTCTTTTGTATTAAATTTGTTATGACTGAGGATATTTCGTTTTGAGTTAATTGTTCAAAGGCAGGATATACACCATCATAGTTCATTTGTTTTACTAAGAAAATTATTTCTTCTCTCTTCAACGAAGTTATGTCCCAAGCTCTCTTATGCTGACCTAGTGTTTGGATAATTTTGTCTTCGATATAAGTGGGAGGAACTGTAATATTTTTTATAAAATTCTGTGAAGGTGAGATAATAAACCTACTAAAGAATTCTTCAATGATTATATTAATAGATTCTTTTGAAAGGGAGATATTTTTAGTTCCTTCCTGTTCTGCTTTTAATTTATATTCTACTAATTTTTCTACTGGGTAATCTGAAGGGTTAGAATCAATCTTGGTATGACAATTACTACATAAAAGTATAAGATTGTCAAAGTGCCGATTTTCCTCGTCAGATTGATTTGGATCATATCGATCACCAATCTTATTTGTTGGTTTTTTAGATTTAATATGTGCAATTACACCGATCAATATCTTATTCTCGACTAAAATATTTGAGCATGATGGAAATGAACATCTATTTCCTGATACTGCAAATAATTTGTTCAATGTTGCTCGTGTAGGTTGTAATCCGATTGTCATAACCTCCTTAATAGATCTGTGTGTTTCCCTGAGAAGTTCTTTTTTTAATTTTGCTCAATCATTCAAATTAGTTTATCCTAACTAAAAAGTTTAGGAAATTAAAACAAAAAATTCTTTTAAATTTTTCCCTTTCATTCTGAATTCTCCCCTTTTTTATGATTGGTTTAAAATAGAAATTAATTACTTTATTCTTATGGTCTAATCTTATTATAATCATGACTTATTTGCTTACATCTTCTACATTGTAAAAAAACATAATTATAACATATTTTTCCGTTTTATTTTTCGATTTTTATGATTTAATAAACAGTTTTAGCTTTCATATGAGGACTGACGATTAAACTTCATCTCGATTAATTCTACCTTTCTGAGTTGTCTAGTATGACTGAGGTTACGAATGCGTTTAAATTTGAACATATCCCTCGCAATATTGATAAATCTAGCATTAAGGTCTTTGTTAACACCAAAGGTATTTATTCCTTAGAGTATGGTATTGTTCAACCTCAAGATGTCTTTATTCATATGCATGCTGTGCCTCATGGGTTGTTTCGTAAACAAAAAAGTGTCGATCGTGGTATGGCTGCTATCCAACAATTTGCTACCGCTCTTGGTCTTCATCCTGATTTTCATGTATTTGGTTATGATTATATTCCAAATCTTGTCGATGTTCTTGAGTCAAAAATTAAAACTAATAATAATGAAACACTGTTCTATAGTGGTGGTCTTTTAGGTCTTCCTTCAAAAAATGCTTCTCCTATTTCTACTGTTGATGGTTTTACGGATAATATCTTAGAAATCCTGACTGACAATGCAAAGTTTGCTTTTGTTCAATTCTTGTTCAAACCCATCGATCTTCCTAAGGAGTTTCGTCCTGAAGATGATCGTGATCCTCGTTTACCTCAAATTCGGTATGATTTTCGACATGATAAGGTTCAACCTCGTTATAGTGCTCCTACTGTCAATATTATGGAGGAAACAGGCTGTTTTGAATTTTCTCCTCGTATTATTCTTGCTGAAGACGATCCTATTACTTTGAAATCCAAGCTTGAACGCTTAGCTGTTATTTTTCTGTCTAATGGTTTTAAGGTTCGTAAATATCCTTCTTTCTTTCGTCGTTTTCCTTCTTTCAAATCGTTACTTCTTGATCGTAAGATTCGTTCTCCTTCCATTCTTGATGGTTTTTCTTTAATGAATTTTATTTCTCCTCCTTCTCGTCAGTTTTCTCATGAGGGTTATACTCTTGTCCCTAATAAAACTGATTATCTTCTTTCTTCTGGTGTCCATAAAACTTCTACTTCTAACACTATCAATTTAGGTATTCCTATCATCAGTAGTGCTACTAGTGGTGTTCCTTTATTGATTGATGGTAAGGATCTTAGTCGTCATATGGCTGTCTTCGGTATGACTGGTGAGGGTAAGAGTCGCTTTATTTATGGTTTAGTTCAGGAGCTGGTTCATAAAGGGGTTAAGTTTCTGATTTTTGATCCTAAAGGTGAATATCTTCGTCCTATCCATACCTTTTGTCCTGATGTTTTGTATTTGAAACCTGGCTCTACCCCTTTTCCTTGGGGTATCAATATCTTTCAAATCCCTGCTGATGAGTCAGGGGAACCTTTTATTCCTGTTGAGGATCACATTCAATTTGTCAGTTCTGTTTTAGAACATGTTTTTTCTGATGATACTTCTGTATCTCCTCAAATGCGTCGTTTACTTCATTTAGCGATCATTCAAACTGTTAAGAATAAGGGTGATTTTCGTTCCTTTATTGATTTACTTAAACAACCTGATTCTTTAGGTATGACTGGTTCTTATCTTGAAAATACTGCTGCTGGAGTCATTAATCGGGTGGAAAAGCTTTTCTTTGGTAATACTGGTCGTTGTTTTACTGTATCTGAGACTACTTTTGAGATCGCTCATCTTCTTGATCATAATGCCATCATTGATTTGTCTGCCTTTGAGGCTATGGAGGATCAAAGTGGTCGTCAAATTTTTCTTAACGTTGTCTTTCAATATTTGTATTACTATGTTCGTATGTTCCGTGAACCTTTCAAAGAGGATTCTCTTCCGAAAAATGTCTTTATTCTTGATGAAATTCAAAAATTGATTCCTGTTAAGAACTTCCGTTCTAAATCTCCTGAGTCTATGATTAGTGGTGGCCCTTGGACTTTACGTGCCTATGATATTTCTATGTTTTTCATTGGTACTGATCCTATTGTTGATCAACCTATGCTTACTAATACGGGAGTTTTAACCATGTTTTTTACTAAATATGACCCTTACGTCATTTCTAATTTACTTGGTATTTCTCGTACTGAATATGAACAATTAAGACATCTCTTAAAGGCTAAGCAAGATGAACGTCGTTGTATTATCTCTATTAATGGTCAGATTTCTCTTCTTAAAACAAATAGTTTTGCTTTTGACACTAGTTCTCCTTTCAATCTCGATGAACTATCATCTCTTCCATTACAGCAAGAATTGCTTGATTCCTATACTAGATTTTATTTTGATCCCATTAAAGAAATTTTTTCTAATAAGTAGAATTGTTTTTCCATTCAATGACAAATAAATTCAGATTTAAGGGCAATTAGTTTGTTGGTTAAGGTTAGTTATTCTCTAAAAACCATTTGATACTACTTCGATTGTCTGGATGTAGCTGTGATAGCTTCCCTATTGATTTGGGTAACGAAGTAAGCCTATAGAAATCTAAATCTATTTTTCGTAGTTGTGTCAGGTTCCCTATTGACTCAGGAAGAAAAGTCAGTCGATTGTATTTTAAGTTCAGTTCTTGTAGTTGTGATAGGTTACCAATTGATTCGGGAAGTGATGTTAGCTGATTCCCAAATAAATTCAAGTATTTTAGTTTTACCAAGTTATCAATTGATTCGGGAAGTGATTTTAATTGATTATGCATTAAATCCAGGTCTTGTAGTTGTGTCAGGTTCCCTATTGACTCAGGAAGCGAAGTCAGCTGGTTGTGATTTAAGTTCAGTTCTTGCAGCTGTATCAGATTCCCAATTGATTTGGGTAGTGAGATCAGCTGATTGCCCCTAATATCTAGAACCTGTAATTGTCTTAAGTTACTAATGGATTCTGGAAGTGAAGTTAGCTGATTATTCAATAAATTCAAGTATTTTAATTTTGCCAAGTTGCCAATGGATTCAGGAAGTGATGTCAGCTGCTTGTCCCCTAATTTTAGTGAAAATATATGACAATCTCTCAGCAAAACCCAATAATGCATTGAATCCAGATATTCGTCCCGACACTTATAAATATTAACCTCTTCAGCTTGGTTAGACCCTAGATTAATCGAAATTAATTCTATTATCAGGTCAATTATGAATTTCTTTTCTTTCTCAGGAAGGGGGTTCCAAGCAAAAGCGTTCATTTTGTTACCAATAGATTCGATGAGTGAAACCAGTTGATTATTGTTAAACTCCAGTTTTATTGGATGAGTTAAGTGTCGAATTGATTCGGGGATCGAAATCAACTGATTCTCCCTTAAATCAAGTTCTCGTATTTTTGTCAAGTTTTTGATTGATTTGGGGATTGAAGTCAACTGATTGTGTGTTAATTTGAGTTCTTGTAGCTGTGATAGGTTACCAATTGATTCGGGAAGTGATGTTAGCTGATTTCCCCATAAATCCAGTACTTGTAGTTTAGCTAAGTTACCAATTGATTCGGGAAGTGATTTTAATTGATTGCGCCTAAAATCCAGTACTTGTAGTTTAGCTAAGTTACCAATTGATTCGGGAAGTGATGTTAGCTGATTATCGGTTAAAACCAGTTTCTCTAGCTGTGTTATGTTACCAATTGATTCTGGAAGTGATGTCAGCTTATTATTCCATAAATCCAAGTGTTCTAGTTTAGCTAAGTTTCCAATCGATTCTGGAAGTGATGTCAGTTGTTGTTCCCATAAAATCAAGCATTGTAGCTGTGTAAGGTTACCAATTGATTGGGGTAATGAAGTCAGCTGATTTCCCCGTAATTCCAATTTTTGGAGTTGTTTTAGGTTACCAATGGAGTCGGGAAGTGAAGTTAGTTGATTGTTTTCCAATTCCAATTTTTGGATTTGTATTAGGTTGCCAATTGATTCGGGAAGTGAAGTTAGCTGATTGCCATTTAAATAGAGATCTTGGAGTTGTGTCAGGTTGCCAATGGATTCGGGGAGTGTAATCAACTGATTTCCCCGTAAATTCAGTTTTTGGAGTTGTGTTAGGTTACAAATTGATTCGGGGAATTTTTTTAGTTTATTAAAAGAAAATTGCAACTCTGGTAGTTGTGTTAGGTTTTCAACGGATTCGGGGAGTGTTGTCAATTGATTGCTCCTAATATCCAGTACTTCTAATTGTGTCAGGTTGCCAATGGAGTCTGGAAGTGAAGTCAGTTGATTATCATTTAAATTGAGCTTCTGGAGTCGTAGCAGGCTGCCAATGGATTCGGGAAGTGATGTTAACCAATTGTCAACTAAATCAAGTTTTTGTAATTGTAGTAGATTGCCGATCGATTCTGGTAACGATTTCAGTGGATTTCGGAATAAATACAAGGATTTAAGTTCCTTTAGAGCTCCTATTGATTCAGGAAGTGAGGTCAGCTGATTTTCACTCAACTCTAGTGAGATAATATGCTTATTTTCCAATGTAAACCAGTCATCATTTGAATTCAAATATGAATCTAAGATATTATACCCTTCAGCCTGATCTGATCCTATTATTGATCCTATAATCAGATCTGCCACAAATTTCATTTCTTCTCCAGAAAGATTTTCTTCGTATTTTTCTTTAACGATAATTCTTATTATTTTATAAACCTGTTCTTTACATAAATACAATGCATGCAGGTGAGTCAGGTTGCTAATGGATTCGGGAAATGAAGTTAGCTGATTATTCATTAATAAAAGCGCTTGAAGTTGTGTTATGTTACCAATGGATTCGGGAAGTGAGATCAGCTGATTGTCATTTAAATAGAGCTCCTGAAGTTGTGTCAGGTTGCCAATGGATTCGGGAAGTGAAGTCAGCTGATTGTCATTTAAATAGAGCTCCTGAAGTTGTGTCAGGTTACCAATGGATTCGGGAAGTGAAACTAGGTTAAAATACTTTAAATCTCCGTAAGATGATCTAAGTAAAATGATGTGATTATTTTCTAGTTTAAACCAATCATCAGGGTTTAAATTTGAATAAAAAAATTCAATGTCATACTCTCTTTGGTCTGGTTTTATTATCTTAATTATCAGATCTACCATGAATTCCATTTCTTTCTTAGGAAGACTCATCCCACCAATTGCATCTTTTTCGTATTTTTTCCAAACAAAATTTTTTATTTTATGATAAAAACTCCATCTGAGTCGTTCCACTACCTGACCAGACCGTATAAATTCCTCTTCGTCTTCTTTCAATACACACCATTTTTGTTGAATTAATTCTTTAATAATCTGCTTTGTTAGGATTTCATCAAGACTGAAATATTGCTGGAATTCACC
>JAUUVJ010000284.1 GCA_030589605.1 Candidatus Hodarchaeota archaeon
AAATTCGATTGAAAAGATCATCCTCTAGCAATTTTACTGCTGATTCGGTTGTTCCACCATGAATGAAACTTCCTACAAGACCTTTTTCTGACATAACTTCATGTACGAATTGAGTTGTTGCTAAACTAACTCCTCCTGCTCCAGCTTGGAAAGAAAACCCATTTTTTACAAAACCAGCTATTTGTGAGACCTTAATTACTTGTTCAGCTATATCTAAGTGGCCTTGAGTAATATTTCGTCCAAGAGATCCTGATACGATTTTGTTGGAATCTCCGATACGGTCAACTGTGACAACATAGTCTACATCACTTCCCCTAATACTTACAGGTGTGACTGGCTCTTCCATTAAATTATCTGTAACAAGAACTACTTTATCTGCATAAACAGAATCAGTATCATTTCCAAATCCACAAGCCCCATAAGCGGAAGGTCCTTGACAACCATTCATATTTCCCATATCATCAACTGCAGGAGCAGCAATGAAGGATACATCAAGAGGCATAACTCCAGTTTCAACAGCTCTAGCTCGTCCTCCGTGTGATCTGAGGCTAGTAGGGATGTTAACTCCCCCTGTTGATACTGCTTTACCGATTGGTCCATTCATCGATCCTGAAATTGAACCAATCACTCCAGAATGAATATGTTCAATCAAAGGTTCATGATTAGGGAATAAAGCTGTTGATGCAAGAGTGAGGTTCTTGATACCCATGCTAGCAATAGTATCCATTACTTCACAGATCACTAGATCCCCGGCTCTCAAATTATGTATAAACCCAACTGTCATTCCATCACGGAGTTTAGTTTCCAAGATAACTTTTTCCAAATCATCAAAGAAACGTTTCTTCGTCGGAGTAACAAGACTTGAAGAGAATTTTCGTCCATGTTTTCTTCCTTTAGGGGGTGTTGTATAAGCTCCTGTGTAAGGATTGTACTTTCTTCCAAAGATTTTTTCTGGTACTTCCCGTTTAGCTGCGTTTCTGATCATTTAAGCTTCTCACCATTTTAGAAACCAGTTTTTAGGTTAATTTTGCAAAGTTAATGAAGGAAACATATATTTTTTGAGGTAGTTAATAGTTTTCAGAAAGTTTATTTCGATACAAAAATCCTCACCATCATGTCATCAAACGAAGATCCTTTGTTTAACCAGCTTTTAAAAGTGGTTTTAAGGTGATGATGGTGCACGATTATATTAAAAAAGAATTTTCAAAACAATTAGACCAAATATCAGATGAGAATTTACGTAATAAAGTAGTTGATGTTTGTGTTGAAGCTCTTCAGATCGGAAACGATGGCTCTGGCTGGCTGGATATGAATTTTCCATTCACTCTTCTTATTCCTGATCTTGAAGTAAGTTATGCTGATCATGTCAGAATAGTAACTGATCTCGCGATTCAATCAGCTGACTTGTTATCGAAACAAGGAATTCCTATTAAACGTGATTTATTAATTGCTAGCGCGATTTTACACGATGTTGGGAAACCTCTCGAGTATGCTACAAATTCTAAAGGTAATATAGGTAAATCCGATACAGGAAATCGTCTACGACATCCTGTAACAGGAGCAGGTTTAGCTATGAAACATTCTCTTCCCTATGAAGTAGTACAAAACATTTACCAACATTCATGGGAAGGCGAAAGAGGCCCTAAGCGGACTCCTGAAGGTGAAATACTACATAGATGTGATTTTTTGCATTTTGGACCTTTAAAATTGTCAAGAGAGCAAAAATGATAAATGGAGAGTAAACTAATGACAAAAAAATTTAAAATTGCCTATATGCCTGGTGATGGTATTGGTCAAGACGTATTAGAGGCGTCTAAACTTGTTCTAGAAAAAGCTGATTTTAATGCAGAACTAATACCCTTAGATATTGGCTTTACGATATTTGAAAAAGAGGGAGATCCTCTTCCTGAGAGAACTATAGAAGCTTTGAAGGAATGTGATGCAGCACTCTTTGGAGCTATTACAAGTAAACCACGCTCTGATCCAAGTGTTCAAAGTGTGGAGAAAAAATTTGGAACTACTTATCGATCTCCGATTGTACGACTTCGCCAAGTTTTTGATTTATATTCTAACATGAGACCTTCGAAAAGCTATGAAGGTAATCCCTTAAACTTTAGAAAAATTGATGGTACTGTACCAAATATTGACATTGTTACGTTTCGTGAAAATACAGAAGGTTTATATGCGGGAATTGAATTTGAAAGTCTAATTCCTGAATTAAAGAAACTACCTAATTTCGCTTCTTTCCAAAAAAGAACTGGAGCAAAAGATGAAGATATTAGGGTTAGCTGTAGAGTTTTTAGTAAAGGTGGTTGTGATCGAATAATAAGAAAAGCCTTCGATTATGCTAAAGAAACAGGTAGAAATAAAGTTTGTGTTGTACATAAAGCCAATGTTATTCGTGCCACTGATGGATTGTTTCTAGAAACTGCTAAAAATATCGCAGGGGAATATCCTAATGTCGAATGGTGGAATGAAAACATTGACGCAACTGCAATGTGGCTTATGAAACGACCAGAAGAATATTCAGTAATTGTCAGTAGTAATATGTTTGGAGATATTATAACTGATCAAGCAGCTATGTTGACTAGTGGATTAGGATTTGCAGCAAGTGCATCGACTTCTAAGGATTTTGGTGTTTTTGAACCTAATCATGGAAGTGCTCCTAAATATGCTGGTCAAGATAAAGTAAACCCAATCGCTGCACTGAAATCTATGTCTCTTATGTGGGAATGGCTTGGGTTAACCAATCTCTCAGAAAAACTAGAGAAAGCAATTGGTCAAAATGTTATCGAAGCAAAAGTTCGAACTTATGACATGGGTGGCAATAGTAGCACAACTGAAGTCGCAAAAGATATAGCTAGAATTTTTGAATCATTATAATAGAAGATGGAGATTTTCTCTCCCTTTCTATCTTTTTCTCTAAGAAAAATTGGTTGGAAAAATAATAGTGGTAATTACTGTAAATTTCTTTGGGCCATTAGCACAATGGGCTGGTAAGAAATCTTTTATTGGTGAGGGGAAAACAATTCATCAGGTATTTGAATCCTTGGAAGCTCAAATCGGAAAATCTGTACTAGATCATATATTAAATGAGGGAACTGGAGAGTTGAAAAGTCATTTTCATGTTCTACTAAATGGGAAAGATACAGAATTAATGGAAGGATTAAGTGAAATTGTTCACGATGAAGACATTATTACGTGTGTACCTCCAGTTGGAGGAGGATAATATCCTATATGTAAAATTACGGGTATGATGGGGGATAAGGGTGAAAAGTCGAAAGTTATTCGACAGTCTCGAAGAGTCAAGTATAGTCGAGAGTGAAAAGTGAATAATAATATGATTTTTTTAAAGTAGATGTGTACAAAAAATCAGATAAAGCATTTCTTCTTGGCAAAATCATAATCCATAATTGGAGGAAACAAAGTATGGCCATTCTTGGTGAATTATCTTACGATTTAAAACCAGTAAAAAAAGGTTATTCTGGTAGAACACTTTATATTAATCTATCTACAAATGAAATGAAAATTAAACCCGTAACTGATGAAATGAAAGAGAAGTTCATTGGTGGTAAGGGTTTTGATTTATATTTGATGTGGCATTCGATGCCAAAAGACCGGATAATCAAGTGGGATGATCCTGAAAATGAGATTTGTATCGCATCTGGTCCCTTGGGAGGAACAACGTATTATTCTGGGTCTGGAAAATCGATTTGTACCGCAATATCTCCTTTAACTGGTCAAATTATTGACTCGAATGTTGGAGGCTATTTTGGTCCTTATCTAAAATTTGCTGGTTTTGATGCTCTTGAAATACAAGGTAAAGCTGAAAAAGAAGTTGTAATCTTCATTAATGGTGATGATGGAGTTGTTAGAATCGAGGAAGCAGAAGAATTACCTGAAGAAGCTCATTTATTAACTCAGAGATTGACGGAAAATTATTCCACAGATAAATCTGAAAGAGAAAAATTCCGTGTATCAGTTGTTTCTTCTGGTCAAGGAGCGAAACATAGTAAATGGGGTGTTTTGAATTTTTCATGGTTCAATAAAAAAAGACAATGGGCCTCATATAAACAAGCAGGTCGCGGTGGTATTGGAACTGTTTTCAAAGATAAAAAGGTAACAGCACTAGTTTGTAGATCGCCTAGAGTAAACCAAACCCTAAATAATCCTGCAGATATTGAGCTTGGAAAAGCTGTAGGAAAAGAACATAATCTAGAGATTGTGAAAAATGATCCGCTTCAAAATGAAATGAGAATTGTAGGAACAGCTCATCTTCCTGAAATCATGAATGATTTTGATCTCTTACCAACAGAGAACTTTCGATTCGGAGCTCACCCTACTTTGAAAGGAGACAATTTTCCTTATTCTCGTGATGTATTCAAAAAGGTTTATGCCAATCTTGGTAAAGGAGTAGATTCATGTTGGTTTGCTTGTCAAATTGCTTGTTCTCATTTTGCCAAAGATTATACATTAAAGACTGGTCATCTGAAAGGTGAAAAAGTTATTGTAGATGGTCCTGAATATGAAACAATTGCTGGATGTGGAAGTAACTGGGGTGTTTGGGATACTGATTGTGTTTTGGAAGCCAACTTCTGGTGTGATACTTATGGATTAGACACCATTTCTGTAGGAACTGGAATCGCTTTTGTTATGGAGTGTTATGAGACAGGAATTCTGAATAAAGAAATTACTGGTGGGCTCGAACTTAAATTCGGTAATGCAGAAGCAGCATTAGCATTACTTCACCAAATTGCTCATGGTGAAGGATTCGGAAAAATTGTAGGACAGGGTATTGCTGAAATGAAAAAATACTTTGTTGAGCATTATGGAGCTGATCCGCAGTTTGTACAAGACATAGGAATGGAGCATAAAGGATTAGAATTTTCTGAATATGTTACGAAGGAATCATTAGCTCAACAAGGCGGATATGGATTAACTCTGAAAGGCCCTCAGCATGATGAAGCGTGGTTAATCTTTGAGGACGCTGTACGAGGAAATCTACCTACCTTTGAAGATAAAGCAGAAGCTCTTTGGTGGTTCCCTTGTTGGCGAACATGGTTCAGTCTTAATGGATTATGTAAGCTCCCTTGGAACGATGTTATTCCTCCTGATAATAATGAAAATCCTCAAAAACCTTTAACCTTACCTGATGCTCGTGCTAAAATTCCAAAACATGTTGATTGGTATGCACAGTATTTCAGTGGTGTAACAGGTAGAAAATCGTCTGCGGATGATCTTGTAAGTATGTCTGAACGGGTTTATAATTTTCAGCGGATTTGGAACGTGCGTCAAGGGCGAGGTTTAAGAAAAGATGATTCTAATCTTCCTTATCGGGCTGTAGGTCCTGTTACAAAAGTTGAGTATGAAAGTCGATCAGAAATGTATGACAAACAAATTTCCGAAGACATAGGTCAAGATATCACTGGTAAGTCAACTGAAGAAAAAATATCAATCCTACGAAAGTACCGTGAGGATGGTTACATTAATCTACAAGATGCAGTTTATAAACGCCGTGGATGGAGTCCAAAAGGTTGTCCTACCATTGATAAAGTAAAAGAATTGGGAATAGATTCTGAAGATGTGGTTAAAGTAATTTCTCCTCATCAATAATAGTCAGATAATCTTTTTCTGATATCCTTTTTTTTAATTCTACCTTTATTTTGAGAGGATAATTGATCACCAATTTTTGTAATATTACCGAATGATAAATCCATTTTTCAGAGGATCCTCTGGATCGATAAGAAATTCATTTCTTCCTGTGATATAGGCTCTTCCTTCTACTTCTGGGATAATAGCTTCAAAAGGGCCATATTTCGTTGTTTTAACAATTTTTCCAGAAAATTTGCTTCCTAGAATACTTTCTATTATTAAAGACTGATTAA
>JAUUVJ010000111.1 GCA_030589605.1 Candidatus Hodarchaeota archaeon
AGAATTATGAAGATTATTACACACACAGATTTTGATGGAATTTGTTGCGCTGCTCTTTTCATTAGGAAATATGGTAATAGTATTGATGTGAAATATTCGACGGTGAATGAAGCGAAAAAACTGTCCGAGATAAAGGAAAATTTTGTTTATACCTGTGATTTACCAAAAGTAGCAAATTCTATTAATATAGATCACCATAAATCTAATTATGAAGAATTAATGAATTCAGGCAGGTTGACAATAGAAGATCACATTGACCCAAACGCACCTTCAGCAGCAGACTTGGTTTACAAGTACTTGAACTTTGAAAATGATACTATTGCAATGGAAATTAGGAAGCTGGGCAACTTAGCTGACACTGCTCAGTTACCCGAAGAATACCGTTCTTTGGGCATTATTTTAAGCATGAACAGTGATAATTCTAAGATTCTTCTCCAAATCAGCACTCTGCTGTCCAAATTTGGTCATGATATACTTAAAACAGATTGGATACAAAAGAATTATGATAAATTCCGAGAAATTTTTGAGGAAACTAGAGAAAAAATAGAGAAATTTCTAAAATCATCTCCAAACTTACCTAGAATTTTGGTACTTGACACAAGAGGAATAATCCCTGGAAACCTATCAAAAGAAGTTTTTCGTCCACTTTTCAATCAGGGTGTCGCGGTTATTGCACTTCTTTATTCAAAATCATCTACGGAGCCTATTCGAGCAAGTTTTCGTGTAACAAAGTCAAACAATGAACAAGATTTCTATGATGTCTCTCTTGTTGCTAAGGCTTTCAATGGTGGAGGACACAGAATGGCAGCTGCATGTACTCCGACTCTCAAAGACATTCCAACGAATTTGATACAAGAGCTTAAGAAAATATCAAAACCAACTGATGATATTCAATATCTCAAACTCTTAACCAATAATTAATATTAAGTTTGAAATACTCAACACTAGGGAATACTTTAAAATAAACAAAAACCATTTCACCATAAGGTATTTTTCTGATGTATTTGGAGCTGTTAAATACTATTTCAAGAGATTATCTTAATAATTACAGAAATTTAAGTGATTTAAATTCAAGATTGGGTATGATAACGTGAGAATTGGCATTTTTTCAGACTCATGGGTTCCAAATTTGAATGGAGTTGTTATTTCCATTATTAATGAAGTACAAAGCCTCCGAGACAAACATGAATTTGTAATTTTTGTACCAAAATTGAAACAAGCTTTTCCATTTGAAATAAAGGGTATTCCAATCATAGAAATAAAAAGTTTCCCATTTCCAGCCTACCCAGGTTACAATGTCGCAGTTCCAACATTATATTTATCAAAATGCTTACGTAAAGAGAGATTAGATTTTATCCATTGTCACTCCCCGTTTTCTTTAGGTTTTGCTGCAGTCCTCAATGCTCGTGTTTTTCATGACCTCCCCTTCCTAAATACTTATCATACTGATCTAGTTCAATATTCTGGGCATGTAATTGGTGGATTTCAAGCTAAAAAGTTTAGCGAGGCAGGATTAGTTCAACATTTTACTTGGAGTTATATTAGATGGTTCTATAAGTATTCAGATGTTGTTGTTACTCCATCAAAGACACTTCAACAGCAATTAAAATCGCATGGTGTTAATCCTCCTGTTTATTCTCTTCCAAACATGATCTCTAGTGTTTTTTTTAAGAACAATAAGCCTACAAAAAAGGATGAGAAATTTCAAAAAGAAATTCGCGAAAAATACAATATTAAGAATAAACAGCGCATTATTCTCTACTGTGGTCGAGTTTCTTACGAAAAAAAGCTTGAAGTTCTGCTGAAAGCTTTCAAAACCATCGAAAAACAACACCCAGATGCCTTTCTACTTATTGTAGGAGATGGA
Organism: Candidatus Hodarchaeota archaeon; assembly: GCA_030589605.1. GTDB lineage: Archaea > Asgardarchaeota > Heimdallarchaeia > Hodarchaeales > Hodarchaeaceae > Hodarchaeum. Next base: position 1,868 of record JAUUVJ010000111.1, read on the forward strand.
CCACATTTGAAAATGTATAAGAAACAAGCTTCACAGTTAAATCTAAAGAATTGTGCTTTTACAGGATTTATTAGCCATACTCAACTACCATTTGTATATCGAATGGGAGACTTTATGGTAACCCCCAGTGACACGGAAACTCAAGGACTTACAGTGATTGAAGCAATGAGTCAAGGAATACCAGTTATAGGCCCAGCAGGGGGAGGAGTTTTAGATTATATTCAAAATGGAATAAATGGGTTATTATTCTCACCAGGAGATCATCATTCTCTTATTCAAGCCATTAATAAGCTAATTGACGATAATGGTACTTTAAATGATTATGGAAATAGCGCTTTTAAAACAGCGCAAAAATTCTCTGCTAAAGGGTTTATAACTCTGTTAGAAAAAGCTTTTAAAATAACAATGAATCTTCATGAGTCTAGATAATATATAAGCAATGGAAAAAGCAAAAATTCAAAGTATGTACTTTTTTTTGAATCAAAAAAATCATTTTTCAGAACAATGAAGTTTTTATTGATTAGAGAAAAATATTTTCTAAGTTAACCACTCTACTAATCAAAAGAATTCTCTAGGTGAATGATATGGCATTAGCCCAAATAGATGCAGATGATATAATGACATGGTTTTTATTAATTGTTGCGATTATTCTTGTCACAGTTATTCTGTACCTTGGTACCAGATTAATTGCGGGTAAAAAGGACACTGAAACAGGTTATATTATTAGACTTGTTCTAGTTGCTATAGCTATAGTCTTGTTAGTCGCTGTTGTGATAGGAGCCTTAATAGGTGCTTTAGATGAGATAGACATAACAAATGTTTTCTCTGGAGCCGCAGCCCAGCTTGTTCCAGTATTGATATACTTAGCAATTGTACTACTTATCAAATACATTCTTATACCTGAAATGGGCGACGTTACAAAATGGAATACCTCTATTGTGATTGGTCTCATAACGCTATTCCTCATCTATATATTAAATATAATAACAACTCAGCTATTTAGTATGCCGATTATCCAAGGTGTATAACAACCCCCTCTCCTTATCTTTTTCTTTTTTTTCTTTTATCTAGGTTTCTACAAGCTAATTCTTTAATAAAAGAATGAATTCTTATCTACTTATCAGAAGTGGTTAGTAAGTTGATCATTGTCTTCTTTAAGAAAAAAATTCCGAAATGAATCCAAATCCGCTTGGAATATAGTAAAAAAATCAAGATTGAAACTGAATTAATTCCCTTTCAACTCATAAAACTCTTAGACAAAAATTCGGTTTCATAATTGCATAAGTAAAAAATACTCTATGCTAACCTATATAATCGAACATTTTCTATAATCATTGATGATACAGAGGTACATTCAAAATGCACCCCAATCGAATGAATCTATCCAATAAACCATTAGGCAGCCTAAAAGCTATGATAGTTATTTCTGACTGGATTTCGTTTCTTGATACAGGCTTGGAGGAGAAATGGCTTTATAAAAATCAAGAAATTCAGTCAATAAACAAATCAAGTGTTCTTTTCGTGCCAGTCGACTTTTCTAGATTAATTAAAGATGATATTTCTCATATTCTCCTGTATGGTGCTGGAGTATATTGGACTGAATTTTCTGTTTTTAAACAAACTATCACTACAGACCATAGATTTCTCACAGGTTTAGTTATTCCAGAAGAAAAATGGCTGGATAATCACTTCAATACAGAACCATTTGATTTGTCTCCTTCGAATAATTTCATTGTGGGAGAATATCTAAAAGAATTTCCTTTTAACGCCTTAAAAAAGCAAGATGATCTCGTAGGACAAACCCACCGAGCTTTCAGCCGAGGAATAATTCTGGCTCAATTAGTTTTTCCTTTTAAAGAACCTCTCATGATGTTACGAAAAGCAACAGAGACCTATGAAAATTTTGATTCTCCAAGTGCACCTATGAGAGTTTTAATAAGCGAATTTGGCGAGATAAGAAATGAAATATCGCTAGAATCTGAAATTAGCAATTACTATGATACATTACCTGGTATCAATAAAATTCAATTTGATTTGCTCAAAGATTTTCCAGAAAAATGGAGTAATAAAGTTTATCTAAATGGTTTACGGAGGGAAATAGCCAATCTGGCTAAAGATTTCGCATTCATCGGAGCACCGTTAATATTGAATTGAATTTTATCAAGCAATTATATATTTCAAATAAGAATATGATCTCCAAAACCTTATCCAGTACACTTTCGAACAGGATAACATTTGATATAGAAATTTGGATAACTATTTATTGATCTCTTTGTTCAATATTGTTCGAGATTTGAAATGATAAATGTTTGGACTGATGATCAAGAAGAGCTCTTACAATATAGTTTACGTAATATCATTCTTAGTTATGATCATATTGAGCGATATAAGTCAGAAAAATATTTCCTTGCAACACCTTTTGACAAAGGATATAGGTTTTTTGACATTGAAGGAACAACATTAGAAGAAATGGTCTATAAAGCAACAGAAATCCTAAAAAGAAAAGAATTTGACCGTATAAATCTTGAAACAGCAGATTGTTTACCCATTCTTTCTATTCATCTTGAAGTAGGTCCCACTGTTGTTATTAACGATATATTGACTGGAAAAACAATGTGTAGCATTCATTTGTGAAAGATGTAAAATGACTTGTTTTTATATATCTTTAAAATCAAGCCTTAACAAATCAGTATTCGCTTCCTTTAAATGATCATACTGCTTGAATCCAATTTTCTTATAAAAATTAAGAGCTCTTTCATTATTATGTTGAACTCCTAATTCGATAGCGTTCAACTGTTCTTCACGACATTCGCCAATAAGATAGTGCATTATTTTTTCACCAATACCTCGCCGTTGCCAATCAGTTTGAAGGACAATAGCGGTAATCCATAAATTTTGGGGTTCTCTGTTCAACCAAAGATACCCAATTGAACTTTTTTGAACTTCAACAATAAAAACTTTGTGGAAAGCACCTTTGGCGGCTTCCTCAACATCATAAAACCATGCCTTAAAACTGAATTTATTTTTCCACGCTTTCTTCAGAACATCTTTCATTTCAGAGTATTGAACTTCATTTATAAATTCAAAATCATCAGATTGAGCCCGACGAAGAAAAATTTGGGGTTCTGATGATATTTGCCTTGAAAGGAAATCAAACATTCGGGATTTATCACTTCCATCGAAACATATGAGATTCTTTCATACTATTTTTCATTCATTCAATCTTAGTTGACGGATTAGAATTAGCTTTCATTAACAATTTGGTAAATCTGAATAAAGAAATACCTTCGATGTTGGAAAAAGTTTTACCAAAAAAAAACTTTCGTTAAAAAGAATTATATTTAGATTTATAAAAAAGTAATCAAACTGATTTCTATAAGATATCTAAAATTCATCCCTTTGATCCATGTTTAAGACTAAAAATGAACTTCTACGAGAGCTGAAAACATGAAAGTTAATTTCATTTTAGATATGGAAAAAAGTTTAATTGGTAGTGGGGTGTATAGCTCTGCTAAACGATTAGCAAAACAATTGAAAGAGTATGGTATAGTAACAGACATTAATGGACATAATGGATCTTATGATATCTATCATTTTCACACAGCACTTCCTCAATCTTTCTTAAAAGCGAAATTGATGAATAAGCAGAAAAATAGACGATTTCGAATAGTTATGACTGGTCATACAACAATAGAAGATTATAGAGATAGTTATCTCTTTTCAAACCGAATGAATCTTGCTCTTATTCCATATCTAACGAAATACTATTCTTATGCTGATCATCTTATAGCAGTAAGTAATTATAATCGTGATATCTTACTTAGGTATGGTTATGATCCCAAACAAATTCATGTAATCTCAAATGGTATAGATCTCACTAAGAATAGAGAAAATTTATCTCTGGGTCGAATTGCGAGAAAAAAACTCGGAATTAAAGAGAATCAACTGTTAATAATAACTGTAGGAATATGTATATATCGAAAAGCACCAGATGTTTTTACTGAAGTAGCAATGTGCACACCAACGCATAAATTTATGTGGATTGGCAGATGTTTACCTTTAGGAACAATAGCACATTCCTCAGTTCTTAGAAATAGTTTTCAGTCAGCAAGAAATGAAACAAACATGCAGTTTACAGGTTATGTGTCAAGAAAAACAATAGAAGCTCTTTGGAACGCTGCTGATGTATTTTTATATGTTAGTAGAGAAGAAAATCAAGGTATAGCTCTTCTTGAAAGCATAGCATACGGAAAAATTCCTATCGTCCGTGATCATCCAGTGTTTGATTGGTTAACTCATGAAAAAGACTGCCTAAAAGGGAAGACAATTGAAGAATTTAGTCAAAATATCAAAAAACTTGATGAAAATAGACCTTTGATGAATAAGCTACAGAAAAATGCTAAATTAACCCTTAAAGCTCATGATATTAATAAATCTGTAAAAGAATTAGCTGATCTCTACTCACAAATTGTTTAATAAGTAATGGAGTTAAATGATAAACAACTTTTCTTCAAATAGTATTTTATCAATCTCATTATCTAATGAATTAATAAATGATTCAGATCTATTTTGAAGTAAAAGAAGAGGTTGAAGAGAAAGAGGGAAATATCAGGCTATTTTATTCTTTTATTTGCAATAAAAAGTACTCCTGATACTCCAATACCAATAACTAGGAAAAATGCTAATCCACCGATCGCTACAATTACATCAATTAATTCTACTCCATCAGCTTCTTGGGTTAGTTCTGTAACCTCATATTTGATTTCAGTAAGATAATTAGTTGAACCAGGAATAAAAATCTGAATAGTATATTGTTTCACCTCACTATCAAAAGCTACTTCTACATCAATCTTGTAAACATCATCTTCTTCATATACTATTAGAGTCTCATTAGATTCTGTTCCAATAATAACACTTTTGAGATTCAGTCCTCTTATTAATTTTCCTGTTTCAGATAATTGTACTGTGAAATTGAAGGTTTTAGAACCACCCTGAACTATTTTAGGAATAGTTGTAATAGTAGGTATTTCAAGTGTACCCTGTACATTTATAGTATGTGCTGTTGTGTTAATTCTTTCATAATCGGTAATGCCTTGTTTATATTCACTGTTCCATCGAATCCAAAAATCATATGACCCATTAACACTGTTAGGATCTATATCATCTAACCAAAGAATATTATTTCCAATAATAATATGATGGAGCTCAATCATCGCTCCAGACTCATTCCCTATTAATATCGATAAATCTAAATCTTCATATGGAACTGATATGTTTGAAGTAATATTGCGACTAGGATATATGTCAGTTAGATTAGTTTTTACATTTAACAACTCTACTGAAATATTTCCATTAACAAAATCTGTTAAATAATAGCTTGATGCTGGTAAATTTTCATTAGTAACATTAACACTAAATCTAACTGGTGGTAAATTCAAAGAAATATTCAAAGTTAGAGGAGTACCACCCACATTATTCGGTTTTGGATTTGTATTTGCAAGGGTTAAACTAAGAGTAGCATTTAAATTACCAAAAATACCTCTATCTGGGATTACAAAATTAAATCCAAGAGACTTTATATTGTTGAATGGAGTACTGAAATTCCCATCCAAAACTGACTCTTCTTTTTCATCATAAACAATGAAATAGGGTTCTGTCCAAGTGATATTTTCTTTTGAGCCCCAGTTGCTGTACCACGTATATTCAACTGTAGCAGAGCTTATTAACAAGTATTCTAGATCGTACCATTCAGTTTGTGTTGAATTCGCTTCTAAATACCCTAGCACAGTGACATTATCTCCAGGTGATATAGCTTCAATATTTGTTTCCTGTTCAAAATAGTCAGTATAGATGGAATCATTTCCCACAGTTACATTTGTTGACCCACGAAGCATATATACAACATTCTGAAGGACATAGTTCATTGGTTCTTCAACAATAAATGAAATATTAATTCTTTTTATTTGATCTTCAGGAGCTAAACCCTCACGATGGATTGTTAACATGAAGATCCATGAACCGAAATAAACTTGATGACTGGGGATCTCAACTGTTATCATTGCCTGAACACTTGAATTAAGGGTAGCATCTTCAACTTTTATATCAAATGTACTTAACAAAACTTCTTCATACCCACGATGCGTCCAAGTTGAGTTTATACTACCTGTGTTTCTTACTGTAGATAAAGCTGTTTCTGGTGTTGTTTTAGTAACTTCATTTAAAGTGATATTGTCTATTAACCAATAAGCCGTTGTAATATTTGTAAAAGTAATTTCATCCTTTAATAAAAATCTGAAAGTTTTATTTTCTAAATCAGTGACATTATCACTCACATCAAAAATAAATTCATTTTGAGGTGTGTGTTCCCATTCATGATTTCCACCATTGATTGTTATGTTTTCCCATTGATAATATTCACCCCAGTAAGAAAACATTAAAGCAGGAGGTACTTCTGCTAAAGAAAATTCATCTATCCATCCAGTATATAGGCCATCACCACTAGTATCATCACCATTGAAACTCACTCTCAAATGATCAGTATCATTTGGAATTTGCCAATTAAAGATTTTATTGAATACATAACCTTTTTTATCGGGATTAAAAGCTGTAGAAGAATCATCTGTATCTTTTTTGGATCCGAGTATATGACCAGTTGAGTTATAAGCCTCTATACTTAAGTACCAAAAATTAACTGCTGTATTACCTGTTCCTTTAGCGGAAAATGTGACATATCTACCAGGAGTGAAACCAGATGAAACATTCTGTTGTACTAAAAACACTGGAGTGCCATTGATTTCAAGATACCAATTTCCTTCAGAAGCATTATTTGGATCATTCTTCGCTGTTACAAAAGAACTATTGAAATTCCAGCCTGTTGTATTTCCACCTTCAAATCCAGGATTGTCTAGTATATTTTCTCCTTTTGAAAAATAATCAAAAGATATAAGGTATCTTTTCCCATCTTTGAGAGAGGTATTATCGTAATAAAAGATCTCATTGTCATTTTCATCATCATCAGCCGTAGTAGTCAAATTCAAATATCCTGATGTAGATTCGACGAATTCAAAAGGTTCTGTCGATCCATTTGTCCAATCAGGAATAGAAAAATTATTAAAGTTAGGATCTTGAAATATTTTTTGAAGATCACTATAAAAATCGAAAGGAATTTCACCTATAGGAGATTCCAGCCTCCATTCAAGAGAACCATTCATATCATTATATTTACTACCTGCTGTTATGGTTACGGTTTCACCAGGATTATACTTTTCCTTGTCAGTAGTGAGATTTGTTTCTCCATCAATTATGAGTTCACCAATTTTGTTTTTTGGTATTTCACTAGGGGGCTCTCCTGAGGAGTAACCTTCCTTTAAAGAAGAAACATTGGAAATATCATGAAATATATTAGGCGTTGTTGCTAGTGAGAGTGCAAAAACATTTGCGAAAAGCAGTACTACGAAACTTAATGGAATGATATATCGAAAAATTTTCAATTGCTTCACCGTAATCTGTTATATTTTAATAATTCGGATTATTTCTTGAATCGCAGAGAATTCCTTTCTAATAAGGAGAATTCAAATAGACCGTTCCTCAGAAAGGTCTGATCGGGGGGTCTAAATTTGCTTTTTTTAAGTTTGTTCTTCGTGATTAAGGAGAAACGAAAGTTTTATGATTATGAGTTACTTAGAAAAAATCAAGATAATGTCAGAGCTTTCAACAGAACTTAATCAGAAAATAATGGCTGGAAAACAAGCTTTTAAGGAGAACAACCTTGATCTCGCGATGAAATCATTTTCAGAAGCTTATATTATTGCAGATAACGCGCAACCTCCATTAAAAAGTATTGTTGGTATTTCACAGGCATATTTGGCCTTAATAGAAACTTCCAAAGGCGTTAAAGATGATATATTAGAAAAAGTTTATGCAGCTATTGATTATTTTCCAGAAAACCCATCTAATCCATTAGCTTATGTATCAATATTAATGGATATAGGGTTAGGATTCCAAAGAAATTCTCATTTTGAATGCTCAATAATAGTTTTGAAGAAAGCTCTTGATTTTACAAAAAACAAATCACTGAAAGACAATTTAGAAACTACATCTGTTGTTTCACGAATTCTAGCTTATTCCTATCACAAAGTTGGAAACTCTTCTTCAGCAGCAAAGCTATTTAGGATTGCTGCTGATCTAACTGATAAACCTACACTTGCTATTGATCTTTACAGAAATGCTGCATATCTTTATTATAGAGTTGAAAGAAAAGAAGACGCTCTTAACATTCTCCAAACAGCATATGATAAAGCAGGTATTATAGATGATTTCACTACTCAAACAATAATTGCAGACTTTCAAGGCACAATTGCTTACGAAATATTCAATCACTATTATCAAAGAGATTATATTGATATGGCAATGGAATATTTAGATTTAGCGCAGGAAAAGTTCGAATCAATCAAAGATGAATTTTGGATTATCAAACTACTTTACGAAAAAGCCATGGTATATGAAAGATTGGATAAAATTTGGCAGCGTAACAAAACATTAGACACTATTACCAGCTTTGACCTCAATAACGAAAATGAAGAATATATTATCAAAGCAATTCTGCTCCTAACCGTTCATGAGCTAGAGGGGGATCATTATTCCCAAGCGGAGTATTA
>JAUUVJ010000438.1 GCA_030589605.1 Candidatus Hodarchaeota archaeon
ATATATTCTACCATTTCATCTAAGAGAATCAAAAACGGTTTATGTTTTTGAAGAAACTTTTTCATTTTCTCTTTTCCAGGACTAATACGACTTGTATCATTTGCTTTAAAGCTTTCATATCCTTCTTTCCCTCCAAGTTGATAAGCTATTTCTCCCCATATTGTGTGAATGTAAGTGTTTCCAAGTTCGTGACCCTCTAGAGGGTTTAAGTGAGTACCTCCTAAGGAAACAATATTAGCATTAAGAATGGACATATTATTGGGTATTATATCAAGGATTTTTTGCCCATGCTTGATGTAATGATATACAGCTATTAAGGCATGAGTTTTTCCTCCCCCAAACGGAGTTTGCAATTTTATGATCGCATTTCCTTGGTTGTTTTTTAAACGGCTTTGAACTGCATGAAGCAACCTTTTTAGCCCTCTTGAGAGATATGTAAGATTATAGAATTTTTGCGGATCCTCATAGTGAACAGATGCATTTCCTTCAATTACATCTATTAAATCTGCAGTAAATTCAGTTTCCTGTAGTTGACCTGATCGAATGAGTGAATTTAACTCTACTACTTCATACCAAGGTTTCATTAGCATTAAATCCTATAGTAGTTATTTAAATGGCATTTATAAGAAATTTATACATATTATGTGGTTTTTTGATAAAAAGCCCCAATGGAACTATTTTTGAAGAGTAAAGATTAAGTTATTTCGGGATAGTTGTGAAAAAAATTACAAAAAAAGTTGTGAAAGGAGTTTCTAAAGAAGCGTTAGGAATCACAACACGAGCTGTTTCGGGAGCTGCAGCTGACATTGTAAAAGATACACTCAAAGAAGAACTTGAAAAAAGTGGGGTAACCGAAGCAGTTAAAGATAAGATTTCAAAAACAGCTAAACGAATGAAAGAGCGATAAAATATCGGTTATATAATCGAAAGACGAATTCTAATTAAGAGAGGAAACAGATGAAGTTAAAAAAAGTCAAAGAAGTACCAGAGGAAGAAGTTACTGTATATGGGTCAACAGGAACCACTATTCAATGGTTATGGAAAAAAGATGATGGTGTTCCTCGTTTCGCACTTAGAAGATTTAAGATTACACCAGGAGGCGAAATTGGGCTTCATGGCCACCCAGAAGAACACGAAATATTTATAATGGAAGGTAAAGCCCTGGTTTTCAATGATTCCGGTGAGGAATTTAACGTAGAACCTCAAGATGTCTTATATGTTCCTCCAGATGAAGTTCATGGATACAAGAATACAGGCGACACGGATTTTGTTTTTCTCTGTATTATTCCAATTTTACCAAAAGAATAAGTTTTTCTAATCTAGATGGAAATACGGCCAATGTCGGAAGAAACAAGGACGGAATGGTTAGCAACATATCATCAAGGAGATCAACGTCTTCAGGATAAGCGACATGGCATTTTACGACTGAATCGTAAAAAACAGCGTATCGAATTTGCAGTACAGACCATGAAGTCAGAGAAATCACCTTTAATAATTGTAAATTATCCTATTAAATATCTAAAGAATGTAGAAATAATCGAAAAGCGAGAAAAACTTCGAAAAAACGAGTATATTCAACTTACACTTGGGGAATCCCCAGAAGAAATGACACCATTATTTTCGTTAAGTATTGTTGATTTGGAATTGGTAAAGAGTGAAATTCTGAAGTTCAATGAGGAAATAAAACAAATTCAAGAAACACCAACAAAAGTGAAGTCTGAAGAAGACATTATTGAGGCTTTTGCTCGTTTGTTAACTACCCCTATAGAGCAATTTCAGCAATTGATTGGTGAAGTAGCATCACGTCTGAAAATATTAACTATACCACCTAAAGCAGCAACTAAAGCTATTTTATCGTCATTGGAACAACCAGTTATCCGTGAAATTCAAGAAGTTGAGATTAATAATCGTAAAATTAAATATTATGAAACATCACAAGCTCGTGATACTGTTTTGGTTCTTTTATCACCGATTGGGGGTCAGATTGAAGATTTTTATCCTGTTCTTGAATCATTGAGAGGTTCATTCAAAGTAGTTATCTATGGATTACGAGGATACACCCATCCAATTGATCAAGATTTTGAATTTAAATTAAATAATTATATTGAGGATGTTAAATATTTCTTAGAATATATCGGTAATGGTAAGAAAATTGTTCTTGGAGCTCAATCGGTATTTTCTGCCATTATTCTTGAAGAATTTTTAGATGAAAAGTATTCAAATATTGAAAAATTAGTTCTGATTTCAGGACTACACCGAGCACCTAATAATTTTCGCAAAGGTGTTAAAGCACTCCCTCATTACCGTACTTGGGGGCCTTTTAAGGGTCATGTTCGAAAAATCGCTCCAAAAATTCTTTTTTCTAAGAACAGTGACAAGGAAATGGTGTCTTCTTTTATAAAAAAGGCTTTTACAATGCCTGATAAGGTGTATTATCAGATATTCAAGGATTTTTTACCAAAATACGATTATACTAGTAAAATACAGTCAGTATCAAAACCTATTCTTTTGATATGGGGAACCGAAGATCAATTAATACCTTCTGGATTGAAGTCAGAAATGGTTAATAATTTTCCTCCTAATCTTTTATCCCACAAGGAAATAGTTGGAGGACACATGATTCATTTAGATGCACCAAGTCTGGTAGCAAGAGAAATAGATAAGTTTATGTTTAATAATCGGAGTACGATTCATATTGAGTAATTTAAAAAGTTCAAAAATGTTCAGTTTACGTTTTGC